>JBFKKL010000023.1:0-8371 GCA_041631255.1 Candidatus Woesearchaeota archaeon
ATCTTGGCAAACATTCAAAGATGTTAGTGGTAGAAATAGTCAGAAATCTTTAGATGATTACAGGTGATCATCAAGTCCAATTTCAAGTCTAGTGTATTTATTTGGCTCTTCAAATTCAAGAATTGATATGGATGCATTTTTCTTGATAACTGTTTTTCTAAACTTATGGTAGGGTTCTTCTAGAATTATTGAGAGAAGCATTTTTAGAAATGCACTATGAGCAACAATTAGGATAGTTTTTCCAAAGTATCTTTTATGGAATTTTGTCCAAAATTTCTCAGCTCTTTTTTTAAATTCTTCAGGAGTCTCAATTTCATATTTTTTGTAAAGATTTCTTATTTTAACATCTAACATTTTAAGTTCAAGTTTTTTGTAATCCATTCCTTCAAGTCTTCCAAAATCTCTTTCGACTAATTCTATGTCTTTTTTTATTTTTTTATTATGATATTTATTAATTATTTGGGCAGTTTCATATGCTCTTTTTAGGGGCGAAGATAAAATCATATCGAATTCTTTTTCTTTTAACTTTTCAGCTGCTCTTTGAGCTTGTTCTCTTCCTTTATCGTTGAGAGGTATGTCAGTTGAGCCTTGAAGTTTATTTATTTTATTCCAATCAGTTTCACCATGTCTTACAAGAAATAGTTTCATATTGCTTTACTACTTCTAAGCTTTATATGTTTTTTTCTTTTTCACGTTTATATTTTTCAGTATAAAAATTTAGAATATTAGGTTTTCTTGTTTTGGTATTGATAATTGCACATTTACCAATGTCGGGATACATTCCCATCTTTTCTTGATAATCTGACATTTCAACCCAACATCCGCAAGATATAATTGTACATCCTTTGTGCTGTGCTAATGATAGTTTATGTGTGTGTCCAGTTATGAAGAAATCTGGCATATTTTTTATTACGAGAGGATCGTTTTGTGAATCTGGAAAATATAGTGTTGCCCCGTGTGAAGGTGCTACATGTCTTTTTTCAAGTAAATATTTGACAATTTCTTCAGGAGTTTTAGCACCACCTTTATCTCTTAACTCTTGAATTTTATCTGCGTAATAAAATAATGATCCACCATGATAGATATAAAATTCCAACCCTTCCCCTTCCTCATTTTCAAATAATTTAATTCTGGCAGGATTGCTCATCATCATTACATTTGGCATATTGTATAAAGCATGAGCTTTTGAATAAGGTAGTTTAGGTTGAGGCTCTGAAAGCCTGTCTGTGTCATGATTTCCAGGGATTACTATGATTCCTATGTGCTTTGGAATTTGTGCAAGCCATCTTGCGGCTTCGTGATACTGGCCTTTTGTCGATAAAATTCTAGCGTCTTTTCCTTGGTTAGGATAGATTCCAATTCCTTCAATTACATCTCCAGCAATGATTACGTGACTTACTTTTTTTGCAATATTATTTAATTTTTCATTTCCAGTTTCGCAATTTATCCAATCTAAAAATTTTTGGAAAGCTTCATCAACGAATACTTTTGCACCAAAGTGTATATCTGATAAGAATGCTACATAATTTTCTTCTTTAGTTTTTTTTATTTCAGTTGCGTGGGGTGCAGTTGGTGTAATTATTTCATCAGTCCAGATTATTTCTTTTCCAACTTTTCCTTTTATTGCAATACCTTCATCAAGGCAAAAATTTTTTACTTGTTTAACTAAATCAGTTTTGTCTTTATTTACAAAACATTTTATTGATCCACTCTTATCCTCAAGAGTTATCATGTAATGTCCATTTTTTGTTTGATTGATTTCACTAACTAATCCGATTATACTAACTTCAGTATTTGTTTCATAAAGGTCGATAAGCTGATTAATCCTTAATATGTTATCCATTGAGACTCTTGTTGAGAGTAGTTCTGTAAAATATTGTAGCCTTCTATTAAAATAGAGCATAAAATCTTGAACTCCTATTTTGTGTGAAGGTTCATTATAATCAAAAAGAATTTTAACACCAAACTCTCTTGCTTTTCTTTGAAGATCTTCGTTTATTGAGAAGTTTTCTTTTTCCTCAAATAAGTTTGGTTCAATTGATTTGGCTTTGATCTTAGATTCTCCTTTTGTTAAATTGAAATCTCCAATAGATAGTGAGTTTTCTTTTTTTGGAAGGTTTAGTTCAAGTCTTAAAAAGTCAATAAAGTTATTGTAAATTTTCAGTTTTCTTTTTTCTTCGTGTTCTTTGAAAATTGATTCAAAATCATTCCAATTTATTTCTCTTAATTTTTTTAATGTTTCTTTGCCTATTTTTAGTATTAAAAGAATATCAATAATATCTTTTGTTAGAACTTTTATTTTGATTTGATTTTTTTCAAGAGTCTCTATAATATCTATTAGTTTAAGCACTTCAGTTTCATTAAAATTAGTAGTTTCATAAAGTAATATTTCTTTTTCTTTAAGAAAAGACTGTAATGTTTTATTTATCATTGATTAAATAAGTTAAAGATTTTTTATAAATATACTTGATTCTTGAATGTGGATTTTTAAGTAAAGTATATAATTTAGTTTAAATTATTAATAATATAAATGGGTAAAGAGAAATTTAAAGTATATGAAGGAGTTTTTGATGAGAAAACACTGCAAGTACTAGAATTTCTTAGAAGAAAAGGGTATTATGATGAATTAGGACGTCCAATAAAGACGGGTAAAGAAGGAGATGTTTATCTTGCTAAAAAAGATGATGAGTTTAGAGCAATTAAGATTTATAGAGTAACTTCAGCTAATTTTAAAAAGATTTCAGAATATTTGGTTAGAGATTACAGATTTAGAACTGTGTCCGGGAATATGAGGAAAAGTATTTTGATGTGGGTTCAAAAAGAATTTAGAAATTTACTTTTATGTCATAGAGCTCATATTAATGTTCCTTTTGCGTACAAGCAAGCTGATAATGTTATTGTTATGGAGTATTTGAGTGCGAACATGTTAAAAGATGTTAATTTGGAAAACCCTGAAAGTTTTTTTGATGAGCTTTTGAATCAAATTGCTATGCTTAAAAAAAGTGCGAGGTTAGTTCATGGCGACTTATCTGAGTTTAATATACTAGTTAAAGACGAATTGCCGTTTTTAATTGATTTTGGTCAAGGAATGGGTTTTAAGAATGAAGACGATTTCAAAAATTTTGAAGACTTATATTTGAGAGATATAGGGAATATTGTTAGATATTTCAAAAAAAGATATGGCTTTGAAATAACACTTGAGAGTGTTTTAAAACAAATTGAAGAAAGACAAAAACAATTATAGAAATGCTATGATAACTAAGACTGCCCCAATGAAAATTGGATTATCAAATAATTTGTTAATAAAATTTTCCCAGAAGTTAAAATCATATTTTTCTTCTTTCAATAATAAGTTTAAATCTGTGTATGATAGAGCATAGTTTGAATATAATAATGCTGAAGAATAATCTTCTTGATGAATTAAATCTCCAGAGTATTCTAAGTAAATGTGTGGTAAAAGAGGAAAGGCACCTTTTGAGTTATGAGAAATTCTAGTAAGGGCCAGCTCATACATTTCAATAGTATTATTTTCTAAATTACTTGGAGTTATCCCAACTGAATTGATTATAGTGTTAATTCTCCCATTTAGTTCTAAACCTCTATAAATACAAAGAGCTGCTGAATCTTTCGAAATTGAATATTTGGCAACATCTTGGAGTTCATTATTTAGAAATGTTACTCCGTAAGTTTGTATGAGTTGTTCTTTTATTGTATTTTCTTTCAAGATTTTTTTACAAATTTCGTGAAGTTTATTCTCATCTAAATTAATTTTATCTCCTTCGTGTGATAAGAATTTTTCCCATAAGTTTACAGTATAGAATCTTTCTTTTGCACTTGAGAATGCATTTCTTATTTCTACTTCATCTCTTTTTGAAGTAGTATTATCTAGAGATTCTTTTAGTTTATCAAGAGGGTCTTCTTTTGCAATTTTAATGTATTCTAGAGCCTCTTCTACTCTATCATTAATAATCATGTATACGTATAAATCTCCAAGAGTTTGGATATTTTCTTTATATTCATCTGAGCTTATTTTTTGTTTGAATTCTTTGATTTCTTTATCTAAACTTGAGGATTTATTGTCAAGCTCTTCAATTGAAGAATTTTCTTGAATTTCTAATGTTCTTCTAAGAAAAATATTTGCGTTATAGCAAAAACTTCCTTGAGAATAATAATTTTTTTGAATTTTAGCATATAATGATGCATTCATACTTGTTTGTGCTTGTTTGAATGTTTTTTGAATAGTAGTATTTTCTTTTATATCTTCTTTGTTGATTTGTTCTAAAATTTGATTACTTCTATCACACATATCTTTAGCTAGAAGCTCCATTAGTTTTTGGTACTCTTCATCAGATTTTTCTTTAGTTTTCAGTTTAAAGTTTGGACCGTTGTACGCGTTATAAGCGTCTATAACATCTAATGCTTCAATTACTTCAATTGACCTATTTTGTTTTGTATAATTTGAAAATCTTGGAACTAGGACTTTTTTATAGTCTAAAGCTTCTGCAAGTTGAATTTTTTCGTTAACTCCTCCAACACTTCCAATAACTCCTCCTGAAGTTAAAGTTCCTGTCATAACTGTTTTATCATCAAGTTTAACATGATTAATAGTTTTTGCAGCTAAAACTGCTATTGCTGCACTAGCTGATGGACCTTTTAAAATAATACTTGATCCGTCAAATTCATAATGAAAGTCGTATTTTGAGCAATCAAGAGAGAATAAATCACAGGCTACTTTTTGTGAATCAATTATTGAGACTTGTGTATCTAATTCATTAATTGTTTTTAGATTGACAAAGGTTTCTCCTGTTCCTTCTTCAATAGTTAGTTTTAGTTTTATTAATGATCCAGACTTAGTTTGTCCGCTTTCATCTTCTGAAACAGCAAGAAGAGAGATTTCATTTGAAAATTTATTATTAATTTGAAACATTCCCCATAGAAGTAGACCTATAAGAAGAACTTTTATTAGAATTACGGGGATTTTTTTCTTTGTCTTTCTTTTCATATGAATTTTTATTTCTTTTACTTAATAAGTGTTATGCTTAAGAGAATTTTAAAGTTTTTCAAGTGTCTTTACAATTGAATCTAATTCATGCTTTTTTAATTTTGGACCTTTTTTGCTTGATTCTTGGATTAAGACATTTAGTTTTGAATTGATTAGAGCTAGTGCTACCCAAATCTGAGCTTTACTTTTATCTTTACTTTTTTCTATTGCATAAGAATAGTCTTTAGTTTCTTTCAGGAGCATGTTTAGATCATGTTCTAGCTTGGAATCAAGTTCTTTTCTCCAATTTGTATCTTTCATAATTATAGTGGACATAAAGCAGTTTTATATATTTGTCTTTTTTAAGTGAGGACAAATGGGAAAGTTTATAAGTTATTTAGATAATATATAGTATACAATGGGAATTCTAAGAAAGACAGTTGTAATTATTGTGCTTCTTTTACTTGTAGCACTTTGTGTTAAAGGACTTTATGCTATCTTTTGTGATAATGATTATGATAGAGATTATAAAGATTTTAAGAAAGATGGACACAAAAAAGTTTTGGGAGATACTCCTACTTTAGTTGAAGTTCAAGGAGATTATATTGAAGTTCCTTCGACAAGAGGAGTTATTGTGACAGACAGACATGTTAATGGATTTGAGGGCGAACCTGTATTTGTTGATTCAAATGGGGATGCTTATATTGTTAAAAATGGTAAAGTTTTAGCATCAGACATGTACATTGTTGCAGATGAAAATGGTTATGAAGTTAGAAGATTAGATAATGAAAGAGCTTCAACTGGAAGCTATTAAGTTTTTAAGATGGTTGAACCTTCAGGAATTAAGTACGTAGGTAGTCGTTTTTTAAGTGTTTCACTTGGTGAAGGAGAAACTCTTAAAATAGGAGATGAAGAGATTTATATGTATAGGAGTAAGCTTGAGAAGTGGGTTGATGGTAGAGGATTATTAAGACATTCAAATGGACCTTCTGCAGTTAGAGATAAACGGGGCGCACTTGATGCTCTTTTAGAGAATCAAAGATTCTCACAATAATTTTAATTTTTTAAATGAATAGTACAATTATCTAAAACTAAATTCCATTTATTATCTCTTCTTTCTAATATGTAGAGAGCTGTGTTTTTTGGTCTTGGCATATTGTTTGTTTCTTCAAGACTTATATTTAGAAGAGAATATAGAAGAGCCCTCATAGTTCCTCCGTGTGATACGAGTAGAATATTTTTTTTATCATAATCAAGATTATCTAAAGTGTTGTTTACTCTATAAACTAATTCACTTATGCTTTCACCATTTGGAGCTTTTCTATGGAGAATTTCAGCTTTTTCATATTCTTCCCAATCTAGTTCTTCGTGCCTTTTTCCTTCGTAATCTCCAAAACTTCTTTCTTTTAAGTTTGAGTCTAAAATAATTTTATTGGAATGATGTTTTGAAATAGTTTCTGCTGTAACTTTTGCTCTTTTGAGGGGAGATGAGATGATATAGTCAAATTCTTGTTCTTTTAATCTTTCTGAAATCTTCTCGGCTTGATTTAGACCTGTTTCTGAAAGTTCAATATCTATACTTCCTTGGAATCTGCCTTCTTTATTCCAAGAAGTTTCTCCGTGCCTTACAAGAAATAGTTTCATAGTAAAAATTAAAAACTATTATTTAAGAAATTTTGTATTAAAAAGAAGTAAATTAATTATTTATTAAAAACACCAAAGAGTGTTCCTGATTGACCTGGCCTTGAAGTTATTTTAACTTCTCCTTTTTCAGTTTTAACAATTGAACCTTTCGTAATAACATTACGTCTTGTGTAGTGAATATTAGCAGGATTATCTGTTACACCAACAATATTTAGTTTAGTTGTTTTTTTACCTTCGTTAACATAAACAACTGAGTCTGAAAGAAGTGAAACTTTTGTGTTAGCTCCTCTAGTTCTAACGATTTTAGCTCTTCTAGTACCAATTTCAGTGTGAGCGGAAATTCTTCCTAAATCACAAAGTCTCTTTTTTCTTACAGCCTTGTATTTTGTTCCTGTAACTTTTTTTCTTGATCTAAAATGTGATTGTGCCATTTTTCTAGTTTAATTTTCCTCCTTTTGCTCTAGTTGAAGGTCTTACTTTTTCAGCTCCAACTCCTTTGCTTCTAAGTCCTCTACCTTTTTTACCTGCTGAAGTTAATCCTCTAAAGGCTCTTCTTGTGTGTTTAGGTGAAACAATCCAACTTACATTTTTATCAGACACAATTTGAGGGTGATATACATCAACTAAGATAACTTCGTGCCAAATGTGTCTTTCATCTTGTCCTACCCAGTATGAGTTTAAAACTTCTAAATTAGGATATTTCTTTTGTGCTCTTTCTTCAGCGATTTGTTTGTAATTTTTGGAATTAACTAATTTGTTTGATAAATTTCCACCATCACGTCCTTTGTTAATCTTAGGATTTTTCTTTCCTCCTCTGATAACTCTAACTCTTGCTACAACAAATCCTTGTTTAGCTTTGTATCCTAATGATCTTGCTCTATCAGGTCTTGTAGGGTTTTCAACTCTTCCAATTGAACCTTCACGTCTCCATTCAACAAGTCTTAGTCTATAATCTTCGCCAAGATTCTTTCTTGGTTGTTTCCATGCTTCTTTAATGTATTTTAAATATCCCATTTTGCTTTACCTTTCGGATATGTGCGAGACACTCTTAATTCCGCTCATGATTGACATTCATCGCCAAATTTAGAGTTTTCTCTAGTTTAAAGGAATGAAATTGGTTTTATAAAGCTTTTTAGATTAGTGGCTTTGCCTATAAAGTTATCGTTGCCCCTAAAGTAGTGAGTTTGCCTACAAAGTAAACGAACTGCCTATAATGTCGAGCATTTGCCTATAAACTATTCAGAAGCTTTGAGAAGTAGATATTTTAAAAGCGGTCCTTTCTGCAACCACGACGAAGAGAAAGGACCTAAGATTTAGATAAAAAATATTTACTTATAACACTTTTCTTTTATGTCGGATCAAGAATTTTTATGGTCTGACATTTTAAACCATTTATAAAATAAGTGCGATTTTGTCAGATCAAGTGTCGGACCATAAGAGTGCCAAATTTGGGCTTTAAAGTACAATGTCAGACCATGATTTTCATCCGTTATATACGCATGCGTATATACGTGCACGCGTGCGTGCAGAGAGCGAAGACTATTTGTTTCTTTTCATACACTTAACCTTACTCTCTATTTTCTCTAAAACATCCTTTCTTGTACAGACTATTGGATTGTATTCTTTTAACATTCTCTCATAATGTTTCTTATAATCTGAATTAGTTAGTACAAGAATCCACCTTCTTCTATACTCATCATTAATATCACTAAATTTCTTCTTTAGCCTTAACTTATGTATATTAAA
>JBFKKL010000024.1:0-8351 GCA_041631255.1 Candidatus Woesearchaeota archaeon
AGAGATTTTTCTTTTAAATCTTTAAAATTTATAACTTCTGATTCTTTAATATTATCTTGAATTGGTCTTACAAATTCTTTTTCATGAAGTTTATTTGAACATGTTGAGATAACTAGAGTTTTAGTTTTCATTCTAACTCTACCTCTGTTATTTCAAGCATTCCTGAATTTTCTGCATCCATAACTTTTTTTGTTTTCTTGAATACTAATTTTTTCTTGTATAAAGGTCCATTTAATATGAGAGATTCATATTCCCCGCCTTCTCCTGCGATACTCGTTTTATATTTTTTATTTAGTTCTCTGAATTCTTTTAGAAAATTTTCATCAATTATTTTTCCAAGATAAGATTCATCTAATGGATAAGAAAAAATTCCAACTATAATTATTTCAAATTTATCTTCAATTAATTTCTCAATGAACTTTTCTTCATCAATTTGCCAAAGTGGATTGAAACACCATAAATCTAACTCATCACAGACTTTTTGTATTCTTGATGATTGATACACGCTTTTTATTGCGCCTGTAACAACTCCTTCAATTTTGAATTCTTCTTTTGCTTGTCTTATCGCTTCTTTCAAATCTTCAAGTTCTAATTCTTTTTCACCTTTTGTTTCAAAATGAATAAGTGGAATTTCTAAAGCTTTTGATTGTAATACTACAAGTTCATTTCCTACCTCTTGAAACATGTATGAATTTTTGTTTTTTGATTTCATAGAAATAAGACAAACTACTTCGTGTTCTTTTGATGCTTCATAAAGAGCGTAATTTGAGTCTTTTCCTCCAGAAAATAAACAAGCAAGTTTCATCAACTAAAAGAAGAGTAAACAAGTTTATAAAGATATTTTCTTAGTGAAAAATATAATGAAAATTGTAACTATAGCAATAGTTGGGCTTCTAATGGTTTTTTTACTAATAATTTTTGCTCAATTTATTGCTGCTCCAACAGTTAATGATGTAGGCGTTAATACAGATGCTACAATACGAGCTGGCGAAGGTGAAGCTTGTATTACTCCAACTATTGAAATCGATTGTGAGGAGGGACTTGAATGTGTTTTACTTTCAGAATATCCAAGAAAAAATGGAGTTTGCTTGCCTGCTGGGACAGAACTTGAAGAAGATTTCATAAATAGAAATCCTAATGCGCCTAAAACAAATTATAGTTAAACATTAAAAGAATAAATTTATTCTTGAGTTTTTGGAGCTTCTGCAGCAGGTTCTTCTACTGGAGCAAATGCCTTTTCAACATTAGCCTCTCCTTTTGTAACTTTCATGTTTAATTGGTGAGTTTTTTCGTAAATTGTATTTCCTGCAACAGTTTTTTTAACTCTTAAACCACCAAATCTTTTATTTCTAAGTTTACCTTTGAATCCAACTCCTTTTGTTGTTAAGATTTTCTTTCTTTTTAAACCTGGTAAATCTTTTCTCATTGGGAATCCGTTTAAATCAGATCCACCTGTGATAGATAGAGCAACGGAAGGAAGACCTAGAAGTTCTCCTCTAATTTCTTCCCCGAGCACCTTTCCATACAAGGACTCAGCTTCTTCTTTGGAAAGTTCCTTTTGGAAGGATTTTCCATTTTTTAATCCGATGACTACTTTAAGTGCCATAAATTTAGAAGTTAAGTTCAGTTTATAAAAACATTGGTTAAAACTCGTAACAAATCTTTATAAAGATCTTTTAAGGGTTTTCGTCATGATAGAAGGTTCGGTGATTGTGCTTTTCTCAGCATTTGTGTCAGTTTTTGCTTCTTTAATTGTTTTAAGTATATTTAGGAAAGTATATCAGGAGGATTACAAGAAACCTTGGCTTTTTATTAGCATATCAACTTTATTCTTAGCATCTTCTCAATTCTTACGTTTTTCTCAAGCATTTTTTGGATTTGTCTTAATTAACCCAGAAGTTACAAGCTTTTTTGAATATACGTTAGAATTCATTGCAATTGCAACACTTACTTATGCTCTGCTTTTCGAGTATTTCATTTTGAAATATTTTAAAGGAAAATTCATTAAAATGAAATTTATTCCAGTTCAAGAAGGAACACTTGGAGGAGATCTAGACATTAATGTTTCTGAAGGGCATTCTTATGTAGCTTTGAAAAAAGATAATCATATGTTTCTTGAAGAATTTGCAAGTGCTACAAGAAAAGGATTCGAAGGATTTTTGTTAACTGAAATTTCTCCAAGAGATATTAGATTAAAATATGGATTGCAAAAAACTCCTGTTGCTTGGATTCATCACACAGAAGAAAATGGAGAGTATGTAAAAGCAAATTTAGATGAAAATTCAGATATTGTTGAACCTATACAACTTAATAATATTGTTAGTTTTATTGATAATTTTTTAGAACAAAGTGAGAAACCTTTCATTATGCTTGATTTGAAAGAACTAAATGAAGTTAATAACTTTCCAATTTTAGCTGATTTTTTACGTTATGTGTCTGGGAAAGTTCAGAAATATAGAGGAGTTTTTATTTGTATAGTTCCGCAAACAATGCAAGAAAACCATGTTGTTGAATTAAAGGAATTTATGAATGAATTAAATTAATTCCTAATCAAACCCTTTGATTACTTTAACATTTGAAAGGTCAGTGTCTGTGTTATCCCAAACTAATTCTTCTTTTAGAAAAATCTTTCTTATCCTAATAAATGGAACTAAATATCTATTTCCATCTCTATCAAAAAGTTTACATGAAACAGGAGATGCTGTAATTTCTATTTTTTCAAGAAAAATTCTTTTCTCATTATTCTCTCTATCCAAAAATAAAACTTCATGATCTTTAATATTGTCATTGTAATTTAATGTGAAAAGAAACTTGTGTGTATCATAATTTTCTGCCATCGTTATTTGAAGAACCCCTTTAATCTACCCATAAGTGATTTATCTTTGAGAGTTTTAGCATAATCAATTAATATCTCTTTCTGTTCTTTTGTAGTCTTTTCAGGGATTAAAACATTTACTTTTATGTATAAATCAGCATATGAATCATGATTGAAAAATGGAAGACCTTTTCCTTTTAATCTTAGAACTGTTCCTGGTTGTGTTCCTTGAGGAATTTTAAGAGATAAAGTTTTTTTGAAATGTTTAATTTCTATTTCATCACCTAAAATTGCCTGTACAAAATTAACATCTAAACCTCTGTATAAATCTGCGCCATCAACATCGTATTCTTTTGAATTTTTCACATAAACTTTAACAAATAAATCGCCGTAAGAATTGTCTTTAGAATCGTAAGATCCTTTGCCTTGAACTCTTAAAGTAACTCCGCTTTCAACTCCTTTTGGAATCTTTAACTTCATTGTATCTTTTTTATTTTGAATACCTTTCCCCTGACAATCTGAACAAGGATTAGTAATAGTTTTTCCTTTACCTGAACAATCATGACAAGGTCTTTGAGTTCTAATTGCTCCTAAGAACGATCTTTGAACTTCAGTTACAATTCCTGTTCCATCACAAGTAGAACAAGTTTTAATATCTGATGTGTTTTTAGCTCCTTTACCTGAGCAAGTTTCACACTTAACATCTTTTTCAATTTTTAGCTCTTCTTCAGACCCAAAGTAAACATCTTCCAAAGAGATTTCGACTTCTGTGTAAACTCTTGTATCTCTTTGTGAATTTGATTGCCTACCAAATCCACTCCCTCCAGTTCTAAATCCGAATTGTTCAAAAATGTCATCTAAATTAATTCCAAAATCTGATGGATTGAAACCTCCTCCAAAACCTCCTGAAAAATCACCAAATCCTTGAGGGCCTCCAGCTGAACCGTAAGTGTCGTATTGTTGTTTCTTTTGATCATCAAGAAGAACTCCTGCTGCTTCATTAATTTCTTTGAATTTTTCTTCAGCATTATCTTCTTTTGAGATATCTGGATGATATTTTTTGGCTAACTTTTTGTAAGCTTTTTTTATATCTTCTTTACTTGAATCTTTACTTACTCCTAAAATTTCATAATAGTCTTTACTCATCTTTCAAACCTATTTAAAGTTAAGATAAGTTTTTTTATAAATATTTTCACAAATTCTTGAAATTTGGTTGAAATTTAGGATTCTGGAAGAATTTTTCTATAATAAATCGTCATCGATGTCAATTTCTTCAATATCAATATCTAAATCATCATCGATTAGTGTTTCTTCTTTCTTCTTCTCAACAATCTTAGATTCTTGAGCCTTCACTTTATCAGCTGAATTTTCTTCTTTCTTAGCAAGAGTTTCTTTTGTTAATTCTTTAGCTTCCTTTTCAACTGTTGTACTTTCTATTCCTAAAACTTGATTTACTAAAATTTGTAAATCTCCTGTCAAGTTACTTACTGAAGCGTTTCCTGCAAACTCAACGTTAGACCCAATTAATTTTTTAGAAAATTCGTCATATTTATCTACATCTTCAGCTAGAGAAATAATTTCATCTGAACTTAAATTAGTTAAACTTTCAGCTCTATCTCTAAACCCTACAATATTCATAACTCCAGTTCCATCATCAATAATTAGATTTACAATAGGAACTTTAATAGGTTCAACTTCTCCGTGTGATGGCGAGATATATTTTCCTTCATCTTGAAATACTTTCTTAAAGGAATGAGGACAAGCAAGATAAAACCTTGGAATATCGATATTTGTAATTATGCCTTTAATTTTAATATTTCTATCTCCTTCTCCTATTTCTTCAATTTTCTTTTCTATGTATTCAATTTGTGGTGGAGTATATTCTTTTAATTCAATTTCAACTCCTTTAGGGTTGATTTCAATGTCAGAATATTGCCCGTAATGAATTTCAATCCTTTGAGAATTTGTATTTTCTCTTGTGTATGCATTAATTAATTTTAGGATATCTCCTTCATCGATTTGCTCTAAAGTTTCAACTTTATCATTCCAAAAAACTACTCTAATAACTCCAGTTTCATCTCCTACTAGAATTGATTGAACTGCTCCTTCCCCCCCTGATTGAGACGAAAAAGTTACTTTATCATATTTTTTGATAACTTTGCAAACAAGCGATGTTGGAACTTTAGCTTCAGTTATTTCTTCAATTTTCTGAGTGTTTAGTTCTCTTTTAGGTTTTTCTGAATCAAATCTTACTCCAAGTTCATTTGCAATAATGTAAATTGCTCCTTCTTCTGAAACTAGTCCTGATAATTCATTAATTTTCTCAGTAATTAATTTCTGTAAATCTTCTTGACCTTTGCCTGATTTTGAGGCTAAATTTTCTAAAAGTTTTTCTTTCTCACTCATTTTATCTAAAGAAATTTCATTGAATGAATTATTTAAATGTTTGCACGAAACTGGAAAAATTATTTTAAAGGTATTTCTTCATCATCTCTTAACTTCAACAAACCACGATTTTTATCTATCTCTTTATTCATATTAATAAGAAATGTTCTAGAAGTTCTAATAACTCCTGAAAGTAAATTTATTTCTCCTTTTAATTTCTTCTCTCCTCCTTTTTTAAGAGCATTTGAAAATTCATTGGTCTTTGCTCTGAGTCTATCTGAAAGGATTTTCAAGATTTTTCCTCTTTCACTTTTTGGATCCTCTTTTTGCAAATACTTTCTTAGATAAATAGTTAAAGCTGCGCAAGATTCATCAATGTCTTTTGCTTGGTTCGGAAGCTTTGCTAGAACTTCTTTTTTTTCTTGTTCAGAAGAGCCACTATAATTAATTGAATAGAAATCTATGTCTTTTTGACAATTGGAAATATATTCCCAAAGAATTCCTAAGTGTTTGATTAAAATTAAATTCTCTGCAACTATTCTTTTCTCAGTATAAGTCATTTTTTTGAATTTATTAAAAAGGCTCATTTTTATTCTTCTCTCCCTATTAGGTCAGCCGTTCCTGCTCCCATTACTCCAAGTATAATACTTGTTCCAACTATTTTATATGTTTCTATTATGTCAAGAGGAAAATGAATTTTTCCAAATAATAAATTCACAAAAAATATTGTTAAAACTGAAACTGCATAAAGTATAATTGCTCTTGCTGGCATGAATTTTAAAACTACTTGTTTCTCAACTTTTCTAAAACCTGTATAATATAGTAGGCCTACAATTATTATGAAAGCTACAATATAGAGCATAGTTACTCTCCAAAGTTCTAAAGTATATGCTAAATCAGCTCCTTTGGTAAATGCAAAATGACTCATAACTCCAATAAATGAACCTATCGATCCTTTTACCAAATCTCTTTTAGTTATCTTTCTAATTGCTGAAGATTTTGATTCCCTAAGATTTCTTTCTAATTTTTCTAAGGCTTTAAGAGCTTGTTCTTCAGTTTCAATATTTGTTTGATCATTATCTAAATCCTCTTGTTCCATTTCCTCAAGTTTTTGTTCTTCTTGGAGGATTTTCTTCTCATTTTTGATAATTATCTCTTCATTTTTTAGAATCAAATCTAATTTTTCATTTAATGAGAGTTTTTTGCTTTTATTCATTCTTTAGTGCCTCCTTCTAAAAAATTTAAATCTATTACATATGTTCCATCTTGAACTTTGTAAATAACAGGTTTTTGTTTTTTCATTAATTGGTTAATGTCCAATTCATATTTTCCAGGCGCTATAATTCTTACATTTTCTAGTTTTAGAATAATTGGAGTTTTAGTATCTTCAAGGTCTGTTATCTGCTCAAGTTCTTTTAAAATTAAATCTTTCTTCTCTTTTGTAAGTTCAATTTCTTTTTGTTTTTTAGGTTCAGTTTTTAGAAAAAGAAATAATTTGTGACCACAGCTTGGACATCCTTTGATAATAGCATCTGATTTATTATCAAAAATTGATTCGCAATTCAAACATTGGTGTGGCATTCTGAAAATTTTCTGGTTTTATTCTTTATAAAGTTTATTTATAACTTTATTTAGCAATTATTCTTCTCCTCTTGGAGCTAAAATGAAGCCCAGAAGTAATCTGTCGACTACTTTGTATTCAATTTTTAGTGGATAATCTTCATTAAATGATAATTCAACAGTTCCAACAATTTTGTCTGCTTTCATGAATTTCTTTAAGTATTCCATTGAATACCTGCATGAAACATCTTTTTCTGCTTTCACATCAACTTCTTCAGATAGTTCAACTCTTCCCGACATTGAGTTTGTTTTTCCTTCCATAACAAATTGTTTATTTTTTGCTGAAAGAGCAACTCCTTCTTCTAAAAATTGTAAATCGTTGATTGCATTTGTGAAGGCAGCTGATGATGCTACAACTTTAACTGGAAAATCTAAGTTAGGCACTTTTTGTAGATTGTCATCTGAGTAATCAATTAGTGAAAGTTCAAATTCCTTTTTATTCCTCCCTTGACTTACAATTTTTAATTTTCCATTATCTTCAATTACAAGGTGAAGTTTTGCCTTATCATCACAAGATTTTAAAACTGAACTTAAATGTTCTAAAGAAAGTGATACTTGTTTTTCTTCTTTAATGTCATAACTTTCAAAATTAGTTGAGAGTAGCCTAAAAATCACCATAACTACATTATTTGAGTTTAATGCAACAAGTTCTAAATAATCTTGTTTAAAAACAAAAGTTCCTTCCAGAACAATGTCTGAAATAATTTCCATACTTTTCTTTAAAAGGGAAGGATTTTCTAATATTAGTTCCATAAGATAACTCAATCTTACTTCTTAATAAATGTTTTTATTTTAGTTGATTAATCTCATTTATTTTCTCTTATAAACTTCTTAACTAATCTCTCAATAATTGAAATTCTCTTTTTTTTTAAGTAAAAATAACCTGTCAAAGAAACTATTAAAGCACCTAGTGAGTCAACAATTAAATCTGTCATAGTATCTTGAAGACCTTTTTGCATTGAGAGGCCAAAAATCATGTCCATTGAAAATTCAAATATCTCCCAAACTGCTCCAAGTGCTACAGCAAATAGAAATGCAAAAAAAGCAATGAAATTTGTATTAAGACTAATATTTATTTTTTTTCCTTTTGAAAGTTGATATATCATAACAAATGCAATAATTGCAAGAATTACTCCTGAAAGTGTGTGGAGCATAATGTCCCACCACCAGTATCTTGCGTAAAAATCTCTTACTTCTCCTAAAAATATAGTTCCAAAAATGAAGAAAATCATAATTACCTCAAGTTCTATTGGTAAATTAACTTTCCAAGTTCTTTCAACGTAGTTTGGAAGAAAAAATAAAATTAACGCTAATGAAGTTGGAAATAAGATATACCATTGTCTTGTGAAAATAGCAGTGACTAAAGCTGATATCAAAATGAAAAACATAAAGTATGAAGTGTAAAGCAATATCTTTTCTGTTCGGTTCATTTTTTTTTTATAGTCAATAAGCTTTAAATATGTTTGTTTCTTTTTATAAGTTATGGTAAATGTTGGAGATAATGCGCCTGATTTTAAGAGTGAAGCTTTAG
>JBFKKL010000025.1:0-8298 GCA_041631255.1 Candidatus Woesearchaeota archaeon
ATATGGCAACAGATGTTGAATCTTCTGTTTCTAAAAATTCAGTAAGAATTCTTTCTTTGGAATCAAATCAAGTATTAATTAAGAATACAAATAATTTTGATTTAAATTTGTTAGAAATTAGAATTAATTCAATTACTTGTAATTTTGTCATTGAACCTTTGTCTAAAATTTCAATTACTAGTATTAATCTTGGGACTTGTTTGGAGAATGAAACTCAAGGAGTTAAAGAAGTAATAATAATTACAAATGAAGGAATTTTTTCAGAAAACAAAGTTTTTTCTTAGAGACCTAGAGAATTATATTTTCTATGATTTTCTTTGATAAGTTAGCTTTATCTCTTCAGATAATCATTTTTCTGAAAACTAATTTCACCACCAGTTTTATAAACCAAAATCAATTAGCGTGTTATAAAAGCTAATGGATAATAATACTTTCTTTGATACTAGTGCTTTAAAGCAAGAAGAGAATAAATCTAGAATTTTTAATATAAGTTCTTTAAAGTACCAATTAAGAGAAAAAGAAGGAGTTTTAGAATTTTTTATTGAACATCAAAATCATGAAAGATTGAATGCTACGGATTTGAAACAATTAGTTAAAGATACAATAATTAGTCAAGGAGATAGGTCTTTAATGGAATATGTTTCACATAAACTTGGAACTATTCAAACTATAATGAAAGTAGTTCATGATTTTGATTTTTTTTTTAATTTACTTTTCAAAACTTCACTTCCTGCATTTTATAATGGCGAAGAAGTTAAATTTTCACAAGAAGAGTTGAGGCTTAACTTCAATTTTAAATTTGATGAAAATAGTAATGTTGTAGCTGAACACGATAGAAACTTAAAATATTTTTTCGGACTTGAGAGATGTGTTGTTTATGAAAATAACACATTCTATTTTCTAAGTTCAGGAGTTCCACTTAAAGTTTACAAACAACTTTTTGAAGGACATAATAAATTTTCAGTAGAATTATTTTTATCTCTTAAAGATACACTTTTAACAACTTTGGGGAATTATCATGAAATAATTTTAGATGACAAAGTTAGAAATTTGGAAAATATTTCTAAAGAGCAAAAGAAAGCTCCTATAGTTTTACAAATTGGAAAAACAACTCACTTTATTACATTTGAATTCTTCTACAAAGTTGGAGGAGAGTTATTTTCTATTTCAGGTTATAAGTATTTGGAGACAGTTAGTTGGCCAGATAAGAAAACTACTATAAAATCGATTTTTGAAGAAAATAAATTAATTGAGTATGTTAGTGATTTAGAACTTAGTGAAGATATTTGGGGAGATTTATTTGAAGGACTTAGAGTTAAAGCTAACCCTTCTCCAAAAAATCCTTTCGCTTTAATGCTTCCACTTTCAGCTTTAGATCCAGTAGTTCATAGGGTAATTCCAAGAGCCCAGGAACTTTATGATATCGAATATAAGGATGGTCAAAGCCTTTCACTTACTAAAGACAATGTTTATTTTGAACTTGAAACTAATTTGCAAAAAAGATTGAACCTTTTAGAGTTTAAAGTTAAGTTCAAAGTTGGAGAAGAATATGTTAATTTAGATTTTCTAAAAAATCTTTTATTACAAAATAAGAAATTTGTTCAATTGAAAAATGGGACAACACTTCATGTTGAGAATGTTCGTGATATTACAAAATGGATAGAATTTTTACAAAAGTATGAATTTAAGAAAAATGATGAGACTTATACTTCACAAAGCTCAGCAGCTTTAGAACTTGACGAATTTATTGAAAGTTTTGAAGATACTAAAGTTACTTCAAATGATGAGTATAAAGAATTAATTTTAGAAATGAAAGATAAGAAGCCTGTTGATTCTATTGCTCTTCCTAAAGGGATTGAAACTAAACTTCGTGATTATCAAAAAGAAGGAGTATATTGGTTATCGTTTCTTAGAAAGTATGGATTTGGTGGAATTTTAGCTGATGAGATGGGTCTTGGAAAAACTGTTCAAGCTTTAACAATTTTGGAGATGTTTAGAAATGAGGGGTTGCATATGGTAATTTGTCCTAAGACTTTACTTTATAATTGGGAAAGTGAAGTTAAAAAATTTTTTCCAAATTTAAAGGTATTAATTATTGATGGATCTTCAGAAAAAAGAAAGAAATTAATAAAGACTGCAAAGAGGTACAATTTAGTTATTACTTCTTATTCTATGCTTCAAAAAGATTATATTGAGTATGTTGAGAATAATGTAGAATTCGAATATAAAATACTTGATGAAGCGCACTACGTTAAGAATATGAAAACTTTAAGTGCTAAAGCTGTAAGGTTAGTTAGCGCTAAAAATAGAATACTTTTAACTGGAACTCCTCTTGAAAATAATCTAGAAGAGTTATATGGGACATTTGATTTGATTATGCCAGGTTATTTGGGAACACATACTGATTTTAGGCGTGATTTTGTATCTAAAATTGAAAGGAATAATGCTATTGCATTAGAACTTTTACAAGCTAAAATTAGGCCATTCATTTTGAGAAGAACTAAACAAGAAGTACTTAAAGAACTTCCGGAGAAACAAGAGCAAGTTGTTTACAATGAAATGACAAATAAACAAATTGCATTATACAATGAAGTTTTGAATAGAGTTAAGACTGAAACTTTCGATTTAGTTGAGAAACAAGGATTTGAGAAATCTAGATTACAGATTTTATCTGCTCTTTTGAAGCTTAGACAGATTTGTAATCATCCTTCATTAATTGATAAATCTTTTTTGAATACTGAAAAAATTTCAGGTAAATATGAACAGTTTTTGGAACTTTTAACGGAAGTAATTGATAGTGGTGAAAAAGTTTTAGTCTTCTCTCAATTTACAACTATGCTTGATGTATTTGAAGATGATTTGAAAAAAGATGAAATTAAGTATTTGAGATTGGACGGTTCATCAAAGAAAAGACAAGAAATTGTTGAAGAGTTTAATGAGAATAAAGAAATTCCTGTTTTTTTAATTAGTCTTAAAGCAGGAGGAGTTGGTCTTAATTTGACTTCAGCTTCAGCTGTGTTCTTATATGATCCGTGGTGGAACCCTATGGCAGAAAAACAAGCAGTTGATAGGGCTCATAGGATAGGTCAAAAGAAGAGAGTTAATATTTATAAGTTTATTACAAAAGACTCTATTGAGGAGAAGATTTTAAAGTTACAAGAAAGGAAAGGCAATTTATTTGAGAATTTAGTTGTAGAAGACAATGGTTTTATGAAGAAGCTTGAATGGGAAGATTTGATGGAGCTGTTCGATTAACAACTCCACAAATCAAGATACAGTCAATAATTAAAATTATTTCAGTACACTTTTTGTAGAACAAAAAGAGTTTGATGGAACTTTTTGACTGAAAGTTAAATTGTAGCGAACAAAATGGAGTGTAGTTAATGCATTTTTTGACTAATAATTTATTTTTAATTTAACTTACTACACCAAAATAACTTGAGAACATTCCTTTGAATAAAAGTGTGATCCCAATTTCAATTCCTGCACCAATCCATAAAAGAACAACTATATCTGAGAACATACCAAATTTGTTTCCTCCATCAACTTCTTTAAGAATAAATCCTGAAATTACTGCGTGTATGGTTAGAATTATTGCAGTATAATATGAGGCAATACCTAAATCTGTTGAAAGGCCAGTTGGAAAAATGTCTCCTACAAGTTCAAGTGCTGTTCCAGTTAGCCCTTCAGTTAGTGAGGAGAAAATTTTTAGAAGAAGAATACTAATTAAAAGACTAATGTACAAAGTAAGTGCTAAACCAAAAAATGTTCCGTAAACATTCCCTTTAAGTGTTGAATTAAATTCTTTTTTTCTATCTCTAAGACCATTAATTCTACTCATATTGTCACTTACAATTTCACCTGCTATTTGTGCACTTCCTCCTCTGTAAACAACTGAGACGAAAATGTCCATAAATTCTGAGATTAAAGCACTTCCACTTTCTTTTGAGAAATAATACCAAGAATTAAACTTATCTGATGTGATTTTAAGTCTTTTATAGATTCTTTCAAGCATTCCATTTAGGAGTCCGAAATTGTGTGGTAGGAGTGTTTCAACAGTTGAAGTTAAGGTTCCTCCTTTTGATTGGTGAACATCTCCCAAACTTCTAATGAATGGGGGGAAAAGTGAATCTCTATTCCAAACTAGCTTTTCTTCATAGTTTGAATAGAAACCTGTAAGTAAAAATGGAGTTGCAATAATTGCAACTTTGAGCATTGCTGAAATTGGTAGAAAGATTATGAATGGTGCAAGCATAATTGAAAATAGAAATGAAAGAAAAAAAACAATGATAACTTTTTGCCTTCCTTCATCAAGTCCCATATCATGATAAAGTGGGTCTTTTGGTAGGAAAAAATTAACGAACACAAGCATAATAATGTCTAAAATTAATATTCCTAAAATTCCAAACTGTAGAAAAACTACTGTGTCAAGTCCAGTTATGAATGGAATTAAAAGGATTGTTGCTAGAACAAATGCAAATGCTAAAATTAATGATACAAACATTTCTTGGATAACTTTGATTCTCTCTAAACTTTCTGTATATACAATTTCGTATGAATTCATAAGTGCTTTTTGTTCTTCAAGAAAGAATTTTGATACACTGGCATTAAACGAAAGAGCAATTCCCATACGCTCAAGAAATCTTGCAAAGTGTTCAGTTTTTAGAATTGATGCAGTTTTATATGCTGCAGTTGAAAAGTCAACTTTAATACTTTCAACTAAATACATTAATCTTTTGAAAATTTTAGCGATTTCTTTATATCTTTCTTTTTCAGAAAGGTCAGTGAATAAGTCTTTTCTATCCAAATTAACTGTACTTAAAGCTCCGGCGTAAGTAATAAAGTAGTGGAGATTTTCATTGATGTCTTGAGTTTGTTTGTCAATAATCATAGATGGATACATGAAAAGTGCAATAAGAACGACAAAGAAAATAATTACTCCTACGTATTTAGCATTACCAGGAAATGCAAATAGGAACCCAAAAAGTACAACCAAATTTGTCATAAAAATAGGCAAGAAATATTTTAAAAGATATGATTTGAAATCTGTGAAACCTAGTGCTGCAAATGTTTTAGATGAAATTAATCCCATGGTTACAATTTAAATGGCAGTGTTCTTTCTCCATCTTCTTTGTAGCTTTTTAGGAGTTTAACCACTTCATAATAATCAGTTATATTATTTTCAAGCATTTTTTCGATGATTCTTGCTCTTTTCTTAAGAATATCATAAATCTCTCTAGGGTCATCAAGACCTATGTGTTTTGCAATTTTTTGTTCTAAAATGTAACTATTGAAAAGACCTCTAAAGTGATGTTTATCTTTAAGTCCGTCCCATGAAAAAACTTCCTTTGTTAGAACTTTTCCAACTTCATCATTATATCTAATGATTTCTGTAACACTTAATACACGTCTTTCAACTTTACCATTAACATAAACTGCTGATTGGATTAGTACAACATTAAGGTTGTCAATAAAAGCGATAGGAATATTAATAGGATCTCCAGTTAAACGCTGAATCATCGAGTGAACAGAACCTGCGTGAAAAGTAGAAACTACGGGGTGACCTGTCTGCATTGCTTGAAAAGTGATATTAGCTTCTTTACCTCTAATCTCTCCTACTATGATATAGTCAGGACGAGACCTTAGTGATGCAATAAGCAATGTAAACATTGTAACATCAGTTTTTTCACCATTTTCTCTTGTAACTAGGTGTTGCCAGATAGGGTGTGGCAGAGTAATCTCGGGCGTTTGCTCAACAGAATATACTTTATTATCAAATGGGATAAAGGCAGTTGCTGCGTTAAGGGTTGTGGTTTTTCCTGAAGCTGTTTCTCCACATACGAAAATTGAAATAGCATTTTCTAGGCAAAGCCAGATATATGCACCAAGTTCAGCACTCCAAGTTCCCCATTCTACAAGATTACAAACTGAAATAGGAGTTTCATTAAATTTACGGATTGTAAATGATGAACCGCCAAGTGAAACTTTTCTTGAATAAATATAGTTTACACGAGACCCATCAGGCATAATCGCATCCACAATAGGAATTGCTTCAGAAACAGGCCTTTCTACTCTTTCTGAACTTTCAACAATAAATTTGTTTAATTCAATATCGTCTTGAAAAATTATGTTTGATTCTATAGAACCAAAAATTTTGTGAACAATCCAAATACTTCCAACTCCTACGCAGGATATATCTTCAATATACATGTCTCTTAAAAGAGGTTCAAGTTTTGCATAACCTAATCTATCTTTGATAAGGTGAAAAAGGATATTGTGGTATTGATGTTCTTGAAGCATAATTTTTTTCCCTAATTGGTTTAGAAAAGAAGGCTTTTCAACAGGATCACTTATTTTAACAACTTCGTCATAAAGTCCAACTAAAATATCTTTTAATTCTTCATGAGTTGAAGGAACTTTAGCAGTGTGAGCAATTTCAATAATTCTGTCAAGTATTGCTTCGTAATATTCTTTTTCATCATCATTTAATTCCGGCATAATTACTTTGTATTTAACGTTTTCTTCTTTACCTTTGGACATATGAATAAAAATTGGATCTCCAACTGGATAGATTATATTTGGATTTTCTAAACTTCTAAGTGATCTATCAAGTTGAACTCTAAATTCTGGGACTCCTTCTTCAGTTGAAATTTTTTGAATATATTTTCTTAAATGTGAATACTTTGCTTGAGCTTCATTCAAATTTTCAGTTTTTGTAAAGTGTCTTCTCTCAACCATTTTTCATTTTAAGCATAACTCCCAATTTCGATAATAATTCCTTCTTTAGGTTCCACTCTAAATGGGATTTTACTCATATAAATATCGAGAGGCCTTTTGAATCTTTTAATGTCCATGATTTTAACTGAATCTCCTCCAAAATTATTAATTGTATTACTGATATAAATGTCTGAAACACTTCTTAAAAGAGTTAAAAATTGGTCATCAAGGTGTGTTGGGTCGATTGTAAAAATTATTGTTTTGTTTAAGTTGTTTAGTTTTCTAAAAAAATTAATTATGTTATAATAAATTTCATCTCCTGCATTTTTTTTTACAATTAAAAAAGATAATGTGTCGAATATTATAATTTCACTTTCGAATATTTTTTTGTTTGACATAATTTTTTCTAAAAAATCGTCCTCAAATTTAACTTTTCCAAGATATGGCACCATAGTTACAAAAAGAAGTTTTTCAGGGATGAATTCCCTTATGTCGTAACTTACTGATTTTAACTGATTAATGAAATCTAGCATATTAAGTTCAGTTGAAAGGTAAGTAATATTTACTTTATTTTTTAAAAGAGAATACATCATCCTTTGACATAGGATACTTTTTCCAGAACCATCTACGCCTTCAATCAAAATTAGTGAGTTTTTTGGTATTCCTCCTCCAAAATATCTATTAAGCTCATCACGTTCAAGCTCAATAGAAAAATATTCTTTAGACATCTTTTTATTTTCTTAAAACAACCCTTATAACATTGTTTTATTATCGCCAAGTCATAACTTAAAATTAGATGTTTAAAATTACTCAAAACCTCTTTTTTTGAAATATTCTAAAAATGAATTATAGATATTTTCATCATTGAAAAAGCCTTTTTCTTCTCTGTAACCTGCTTTATTGTATAGGGCAATTAAATGAGCAGTTAAAAGTGAGATATCTTGATAATATAAATCTTTAATTTTTGCACATACATAAATTCCTACTATGAAAACTGTTGTTCCCATAAGACCAACAATTTTACTTAGTAGTTTTGCAATTTCACCGATTATGAATACGTCTGAAAAAAATAATGAAATAAATGAAACATATATTCCAAAGTAGAAAAAGAAGCTTATTCTGTATATAGTTTTTAATTTTTTTATTCTTTCATCTAAAAGGACTTTGGTATCAGTTATATTTTTTTTGTCGCTTTTGTTTTTTAGTTTTACATGATTTCCTAGGATTTCTAAATACCTTTGAATTCTCGTATATCTTGCAAGACTTAAATTAGCTGCGATGTCATTAAACTTTCCCATTAAGCATTTTTATCTTTTTTTGCTTTTTAATCTTTGTGTTCTATTCACAAGATAACTCCTGGATAAAAATAACAAATCCTTTTTAATTTCAGTTTTAATTTCAGGTTATGAAGGATATAAGAAAAGCACTTGAAAAGTTATCTAATAATGGAAAAACTCTATTTTTGGCTCAAGACCAAGGCCTTGAACATGGGCCAAGCGATTTACCGGGGAAAACACTTGATCCAGATTATATTTTTGAAATAGCTGAAAAAGGTGAGTTTGATGGATTTATTTGTCAAAA
>JBFKKL010000026.1:0-8122 GCA_041631255.1 Candidatus Woesearchaeota archaeon
GCGTTTCGGAACAAGATACGGAAATACTCTAAGAAGAAAAGTAAGCGAGATTGAAAAAAACTCAAGGGGGACTCATAAATGTGTTTTCTGTGGAAAAACAAAAGTGAGAAGACAAGCGTATGGAATTTGGAAATGTACTTCTTGTGAAAAAGTCTTTGTTGGAAAAGCATACAAACCTTATTAAAAATGGTAGATTATGAATGTGCTTTATGTAAAAAAACAGTTCAAGGTGTATTAGTTGAAAGAAAGATTAGGTGTCCTTATTGCTCATCTAAGATTCTTAAAAAAAAGAGAAACCGAATTTTAGATTCAATTAAAGCAAGATGAGTATTAAATCTTCCATTACTTGTGATTTCAAAGAGAAAAATTCTCTTTATTATGAATTGCTAAGTGAAGAAGATTTTGAATTCAAAACGAAAGATATTCTACTTGATGTGAAAAGAAAAAAAGATAAAGTCGAGATTCAAATTGAAGCAGATTCAGTTTTAGATTTCAAAATTGGAACTTCTGCTTTAATTAAAAGTTTGGAAGTCATAACAAAAACACTCGAGGTATAAAAATTGGATGAACAATTGCAACAGATAGCTGAAATTTTAGAAGATTTATTGGAAGATTTGCCTCAAAAAGCTAAAGACCAGTTAAGTCAGGTCGTAGATTCTTTAAAAAAATCGCCAAATGGTGAAGAGTTGATGAAGATACAAGACGATTTGGAGAGTATCTCAAATATTCAAAACCTAGATTCTTTTTCAAGAAATGAGATTATGAACATTGTAACTGAAATTGAAGGAATTTACAATTCTTAAGACTTTTGTTTCTGTTGAAGATACCAATTATAATATTCTATAACTTCAAGATATCCTTGTTTTTCACCTTCTTTTGTATAACATACAACTCCAGGTTTTCCAACTCCAAGCACAACATAACCTTCATAATCACTTCTAAACAACTCTCTACAATATTTACCTAACATTTGTCTGTCATAAATACTTGTTAGAAATAACTCCACATCATCATACTCATTTTCAGACGATTGAGTTTTAGTTTGTACTGTACTGAAAATAAAGACTACTGTACTAAGTATAATAATCGAGATTAAGACAAGACCAAATTTTGTTTTCTTTTTCATAATAGTTTTTTTAATTCTTTTTCAAGTTCTTTAACTGATTTAACGACTCTTAGTGGTTTCTCCTTTTTAAGAGTTTTAAATTCGTGATAGCCCCAATCAACACCTATGCTTTGAACATTAACCTCTCTTGCTTCTTTAATATCTCCAGTTGTATCGGTAATGAATATTACTTCCTCAGGTTTTAGGGCATATTTATGAAATAGAATCCTAAATTTCTCAACTTTAGATTTATGTGTTTCAGTCCCATAAACTTCTTTGAAAAGTTTATGAAGTTCATTATTAAAACAATACATTTTAAGATTTCTTTCAGCATTAGAACTTATAATAAAAAGAGGTAGTCCTTGCTTGTGGAGTTTGTAGAGAAATTGTTTAATTTCTTTTTCTATTTTCATATCTTTATGTGCATGATGCCATAATTCCCAAAGCTCTTCCTGTTCTTCCTTTGAGTAGGTTTTATCAACATATTTGTTTACATTACCAGAAAAACATTCTTGGACCCAATTTTCATAATTGTCTTCAGGACAAAATTTTAGATGTAAATTCCATAGTACTTCTCTTGTGTCATGTATAACCCCATCAAAATCAAAAACAATTGCTTTAATCATGTGTTAAATCCAGTTTTAGAGATATTTAAATCTTTAGTACAATTTAAAACACATAAAATTTAAAAAGATAAAAGCCTACAAAACTCTATGGCAAATCCTTTTTCATCTTTTTTTACATCAGTTTTTGGAATTTTTAAAAGAAAAAAGAAATTAAAGTTAGGTCTTTATGGACCACCAAACGCAGGAAAATCAACTCTAGCTAATGTCATTATTAAAGATATCTTGGGCGAAGGGTCTAACATTGAATTCTCAACATCTTCTGTCGCTCATGAAACAAGAACAGTTGAAAAGGTTGAGAAACTAGAATTAAAAAAAGGAGGGAAAGTAATTGACTTTACTTTAATTGACACTCCTGGAATTGCAACAAAAATTGATTTTGAAGATTTTTTAAAACAAGGAATCAAAAAACAAGAAGCAAAAGAGAGAGCAAAAGAAGCAACTCAGGGAGTAATTGAATCCATAAAGTGGCTCGACAATGTAGATGCAGTATTAATTGTTTTAGACTCAACAGTAAATCCGTACAACCAAGTGAATATTACTTTAATTGGGAATTTAGTTGCTAAAAAAAAGAAATTAATTATTGTAGCTAATAAAATGGATTTAAAATCAGCAAAAGTTGAGAAGATCAAATTAGTTTTTCCAGATTATACAGTTGTTCCAATTTCTGCTAAAGATAAGAAAGGAATTGATGAATTATATAATACAGTATTTAAGGAGTTTTATTGAAAGTGGCAAACGTACAAGTATTATCATATGAAGCATTAAAAGTTCTAAATTCGGATAAAAAAGTAGATAGGATTCTGTCAATTGTTAAAAAAGGAGATGTAGTTATGATTGAAGGAAGATTAACAAGTGATGAAGAACTTAATTTAACTTCAGGAGCCCTAAAAAATGTTTCAGGAAAATTTTCAGGAATTGAGATTGCATATCTGGGTCAAAACAAAGCGTCTTCATTTGTTGAAAAATTAAAGGCTCATTTAGTAAAAATTCTTGTAAAAGACAGATTTGGAATTACGGTGGTTGGGCCAAGTAAATTAATTAAAGACATTAAAATGGATCCAAACAAGTTAGAGATTTTATTTAAATAACTTTATAACCTTAAAAAAATTCTTATCAATTAAAATGAAAAAGAAAGAAGCTCCGATTGAAGAATCAAAAGTTGAAGTACCTAAAAAACAACAAAAAGATGATGAACCTTCATGGTATCACTATCTTATTATAATTGTTGTAATGTTTGCAGCTTTTTATTTAGTAGCTTTTCTTTTTAATCAATACCAAGATTATAAAAATCCTGATTTAAATCAAAATAATGTTTATGTGTACAAGCATAAAGTTGGCGATGTAACATATAATATAGAACTTTCAATGACCAAAGAAGAACTTGAAGCTCTTCCTTATATAATCGAACCAACAGAACTTGAAATTTTAAATACAATCAATTATACTTTTGGTTTTTATGATTACGGTAACTCTTCAGGTAAAGTATCGGTCGCTTCAATTAAGCTTAGAAGATTCTTAAGTACTGTGTATCATTTTGAATTTAATGAAGATAGTTACAGGAAAATCAACGAATCAAATTGTTCTACTTCAAACACAAAAAGCAGAGTAATAGTTTTTGAAGAAACAAATGAGACAGGAGTATTCAATGAAGAGAATGGTTGTATAGTTGTAAAGTTTGAAGACAAATTTCAAGTTCTTCCTCTTGTCGACAAATTTATTATGCAGGTAATTACAGATGACTCAATTTAATAGAGAACTATTAGAAATACTTTGTTGTCCTAAAGATAAAGGAGAATTAAGTCTTAGAAATGAAGAAACACTTGAGTGTAATACTTGTAAAACACGATTTGCAATTAAAGAAGGAATCCCTATTCTACTTGAAAAAGAATAGGTGTGCATAGTTTCTCCAGCATAATCTTTATAAAGCCATTTGAGTTTCTTTTACTTACTTGTGAGCAAGTCTCTCAAAAGAGGATTTGTGATAGACGACGACAGCAAACGAATGTAGTACATTCACAACACGAAAAAACTTCGAGCAAAAAACAATTCACGTTGATCCTGCGTGAGATTTCCGCTAGAAGGGTTGGATTAAGCCATGAAAGTGTGTTAGACTTGTTCTGACCGCAGAAGGCTGAGTAACACGTCATTAATCTGCCTTACTGTCTCTTATAATCTCGGGAAACTGAGTGTAAATGGGATAGGTATTTCATACTGGAATGTTAAAATACCAAAAGTAAGATGGGGTGGCGGCCGATTAGGTAGTTGGTGAGGTAATGGCTCACCAAGCCCGTGATCGGTAGGGGTCGTGAGAGCGATGACCTCCAGAAGGACACTGAGATAAGGGTCCTAGCCCTAAGGGGTGCAGCAGGCGCGAAACCTTTACAATGCACGCAAGTGTGATAAGGCGACCCTTCGTGCTTATCGAAAGATAGGCTTTTGTTAAGCTTAGTGCGCTTAACGAATAAGTGGTGGGCAAGACTGGTGCCAGCAGCCGCGGTAATACCAGCGCCACAAGTGGAGATCACGATTACTGGGTCTAAAGTGTTCGTAGCTGGTCGAGTAAGTTTCTTGTGAAAGCCCTCTAGCTTAACTGAGAAATTGCAAGAAATACTGCTCGTCTTGAGACCGGAAGAGATAAGAGGTATTGTTTGGGTAGCGGTAAAATGTTATAATCCTTACAAGACCAACGAAGGCGAAGGCATCTTATTTGGACGGATCTGACAGTGAGGAACGAGAGCCAGGGGAGCGAACCGGATTAGATACCCGGGTAGTCCTGGCCGTAAACGCTGCGGGTTACGCCTTGCTTCATCTACGAGATGCGGCAGGGGGGTAGCGAAGGCGCTAAACCCGCCACCTGGGAAGTACAGCCGCAAGGCCGAAACTTAAAGGAATTGCCGGGGGAGTACTACAAGCGGTGCAGCGTGCGGTTTAATTGGATTTTACACCGAGAACCTTACCAGGGGCGACAGCACAATGAAGGTCAGATTAAAGGTTTTACCTAAGACGCTGAGAGGTGCTGCATGGCCGCCGTCAGCTCGTGCTGTAAGGTGTCCTCTTAAGTGAGGAAACGAGCAAGACCCATGTCCATAGTTGCTAAGTGAGTCGATCACAGCACTCTATGGGGACTGCCTTGGAAACAAGGAGGAAGGTGTGGGCTACGGTAGGTCTGTATAGCCCGAATCTCCTGGGCTACACGCGCGCGACAATGGTTGGGACAATGGGTCGCAACTCCGAAAGGGGAAGCTAATCTCGAAACCCAGCCCTAGTATAGATCGAGGCTTGCAACTCAGCCTCGTGACATCGGAATCGCTAGTAACCGGACTTTATCAGAGTCCGGTGAATATGTCCATTCTCCTTGGACACACTGCCCGTCAAACCAACCAAGTTGGGTTGAGACGAGGTCACTTTTCTTGAAGTGATCAAGTCTTAACTCAGTGAGGGGGGTTAAGTCGTCACAAGGTATCCGTAGGGGAACCTGCGGATGGATCACCTCCTTTTTTTAACAATAATATTCTAAAGAAAATAATAAATTCTTAGATTTTAGTATTTAGTAAGTTTCCATGTTTGTGATATTCCTAATTAAATTTATAAAAAACTAATTTCTCGCCAGTTTATGAAACTATCAGAGGTTATAATTACTACATCTATTTTATATTCAATTCCTCAGTTAATGTTTTCTCAAGAAAATTTAGATTCTATAAGTCAAAATTTTCAAGATAATAAATTAATCTCCTGTTCTGATACAAAAAAAGACTTAGAATATGAATTAAAGAAAATTGGAGTTGAATTTGGTAGATTGGACAATCTTAGAATTGATTTAGGGGAAGATTTTGAAATGACAAATTATCATTTAGAAAGAGTTTATGATTTGAGATTAGATTTACTTATATTTCAAGATGAAATTAAGAACCCAAATTGTCCAAGTAAATATAGTATTAATACTGTAAGAGATTTATTTTCAAGAATTAAAAAATTAAGAAAAAATATTGATGGCTTCAATTATGGAATGAGTAGTTCGTGCTTTGAAGAAAATGTGTGCGCATAAGAAAACAAATCTATATAAAATAAAACTTTTCTAAACTTGTATGGAATATTATTTAGAAGTAGAATTCAAAGGAAAATTTTTGAAAGGAATTCTAATTAAAGAAGACAAAGAACATCTAACTCTAAAATTAAATTCAGGTTATAATGCTAATTTAAAGAAATCAAATATCAAAGAACTAAAAAGAGAAAAAAGAGAAATAAAAACAAATTCTAAAAAGGAAACTAAAACAAACAATAAAGATTTACCTAATATTACAATTTTACACACTGGCGGAACAATTGCATCAAAAGTTGACTACAAAACAGGCGCTGTATCATCAAAATTCACACCAGAAGAACTTCTTGCACTTTATCCTGAATTCAAAACTCGGGCAAACATCACTCCGAAAATGATTGCAAATTTATCTTCAGAAGATATGAGATTCGACCATTACAATTTACTCCTTAAAGCCATAAAAGAAGCAGACAAAGACACATCGGGAATTATTATTTCACATGGAACAGACACAATGCACTATACTGCAGCAGCACTTCAATATGCTCTAAAAAATTTAAATATTCCAATAATTTTAGTTGGGGCACAAAGATCTTCAGATAGAGCAAGTTCAGATGCCTTCTCAAATTTAAAAGCAGCAATTGATTTTATCATAGATAATAAGGATAAAACTCACGCGTTCAGGCGAGTAGGAATTTGTATGCACAAGTCTATTGAAGACAATGAATTTCAAATTTTAGATGCATTCAATGCAAAGAAAATGCACTCGTCAAGAAGAGATGCTTTCAAACAAATTAATTATTTGCCATATGCAACAATTAAAGATAATATAGAAATTCACAGAGAAGAACTTCAAACTTTAGAACCAGAAGAGAAACTAAAAATATTACCTTACAAAATAAAACTAAAAATTGGTTTTTTCAAAGCTCATCCAAATTTATTTCCTGAGGAAATAGAAGCACTAAAAATTTATGACGGAGTTGTAATTGAAGGGACAGGGTTAGGGCACATTGTGGTTTCAGAATTTGACAATTACACTAAAATCAACAAAGAAAACCTTGAAGCAACTAAAAAATTAATGAAAACAACAAAAGTCGTAATAGGTGTTCAAACAGTTTACGGGCAAACTAATATGAATATTTATTCTTCAGGAAGATATCTAAAAGATACAGGGATCAAAGGACAATTTATGAATTTAACAACTGAGACTTTATTTTGTAGGCTTGCTTTTTGCCTTTCACAAAAAGAAGATTTCAATAAACTCTGGGAAGAGAATCTTGAAGGGTTTGATACGAGAAATATTGAGATTGAAGAATAAATTTATTTTTTCAAAACTTTAACTTCATTAGGAACAAATTTCGGCAAATCTTCAACAGTTATTCCTAATCTTTTTTTAATCTCTTTATTCAACGCTTTATATTTACAATCTCCAGGTTCCATCTTTACAAATTTTTTACATTTTTTTGAAATCATTGTTTCATAACCACTAATAACTGAATCAAACTCATGTACCTGCGAATCAATTTCTAACTTCTCATGAAAAACACCTAAACAAATTTTAAGTGGAATATTTTTCACTATGTGTTTTTCTCCTCTAACCATGAAAGACCCTTTAGAAATAAATTCTCCGCTCTGAGCTTTCTTTGAGATTTGTTCGGAGTAAACCCAAAAAGCATCTGCCGTTCCAAAACCTCTTTTCCATTGTGATGAAAATGAAGCAACAACTTGAGCTATCCCTTCAATTTCAGATTTACTTAACTTATCACGTCCACCTTTAACAATTGCAAAAGGACTTCCTGGAGCTTCAGTATGAAACACTATATCATTTTCTTCTAGATGTTTTTTTACTAAAACTTCATTAGTTCCAGCATCTTTTCCAAGTACAACCAAAAGACCATTTTCGGTAAATGTATATCTAAATTTTTCATACCATTCTTTTTTCTTATGGATTAAAACTTTCTCTTCAAATTCTTTTTTCTCAATATGTTTTTCTTTTTTCTCTTCAAATTCTTTTATCTGTTTTTTAGTATTCAAAATAGCTTCTTCAAGTCCAGGAAGTTTAGCTTTTAATTTCTTAGACTTAGAAAAATACTTTTCAGCATTTTGATTTACATTTTCATTAAGTTTCAAATCAATTTCAACCATTATTCTTCCTCTTCCTCTTTTTTCTTTGATAAACTTACTCTATAATCTTCTTTAAAATCAACAAATTTTTCTAAATTAATTTCCCCTTTGATAGCCGAAGAATTTAATTTCATGTAATTTAATGTTGAATACTCGTCATAAAGATTCTTCTTTTTCAAATAAGTTATCAAATTTTCTTTTTCTTCTGGAAGTTCTATTTTTTTAATA
>JBFKKL010000027.1:0-7862 GCA_041631255.1 Candidatus Woesearchaeota archaeon
GGGATAGCCACAAAAGAAGATTTATTTAACGCTTATGAAGATTTTTATGAAAAAGATGGAGTTAAAGAGCCATTGGATTTTATTACAGATCCTAATGAAATATTAAATCAGCAAATTACTCAATTAGAAAATCAGAAATTACAGCTTGAGCGAATATTGAATGATATGCAATCCGAAATCGCGCAGGCAGATAATACATTAAGACAAATACAACATCAAATCATTAGAAAAAGCGGGGAACCTACTGATCATGAAACGCAATCAGAGCGAACAGCGCAAGTTAGATAGGAAACTTATATCTAATGCTAATAGTCTTAAAAACACTATGGAATCTGAAGGTTGGCACCAAATTGTTCAGCCTTTGCTGGATAAGATGATTCAAGATTGTATTGGCTTCAAGAAGTCTAATGGTGAATGGAATCCTGGCGCTTATGTTAATTTTAAAGAAAATCCTATGGAAATATCTAATATGTTTGCATATAGACAAGCATTGATTGAGTTTAATAACAATTTAATGAGCTATTTTAAAATGGCGGATGAAGCTAAGAACAGACTGAAAACCAAAGAAAGTGATAAAGAATATATAATGCCGTTACATGATACTTCATATGCCACAAATAAATCTGTATCTGTTCAATCAGGATATGGAGGGGGAGGAATTTTTGAATGACAATAAAACATCCAGAAAAAATCGGAATGAGATATGAACAGGCAAAAAAAACAGCAATTCGTCACGCTAAAGAAGGATCTGTAAGAACAGTTGATTCGATGGTTAATCAAGTTAGATTGTGTGAAGGTGAACGGGCTGCTAAAGAGTTTAAACAAGAGGTCTTTTCAAAAAGTAAAGAACAGCGCGGAAAGAAATATTTTTAATTAGGAAAAGGAAATAATCATGCCTAAAGGAATTGGTTATAATATTAAAAAGGCTAAAAAAAGAACAAAAGAATTAATTTCTAAAAAGAACTTTGAAATTGAAACCCGAAAAGGAAAGCCTAGCCCAGCAAATGTTAAAGGTGTGGCTGAAGCGCTTAAAGATAGGATGCAAAAAGAAAAACAAAAACGCATAAGTAAAAAGATATTAAAAACTGCTTTAAAGCGTGGAATTAAACGCATGAAAAAAAAATAGGTTCTAGGTTAACCTTTGAAACCTTGCTAGTTTCTGCAAACTCTAAATGCTGAAGGAGCGATTATGTCGAATGTAGAACAAAAAGCGTCAGAACCTACCGAAGAAGTGTCTGAGCCTATTGGACAACCAGAAGAAGCTCAAGAACCACTTATAACTAAAGTTCAACAAGTGGCTGATAGTTTAGATGGGGTTGAAGAAACTGACGCTGTTGATAATATTGTTGATTCTGAAGAATCAGAAGAATTAAGTGATGAAGAAATTGATAATATTATCAACGAAGTTCTGAAAGACGAAAATACCGATACTTCAGAATCGGAGGAAGATGAGAGTCCTGAATTGTCTGATGAAGAACCATCAAATAAAGATGGTTTCAAAAAAGGTCTTGAAAAAGTTAAGAACCAACGTGATTTAGCTTTTGAAGAAGCTAAAGCGGCAAAAGCGGAGAATGATGCATTAAAGCAAAAGTTGTCTGAGTTTGAAGAAAAGCTCAATCTTTTAACCCAAACGCAGGAAACAAAAGATGAGAAAACTAATACTAATGAGCTTTCAGATAAACAGCTAGCTAGCGCTTTACAGCAATTTGTTGATGAAGGTGATTTTCAGGGAGTTATGGACATATTTGATTATAAGCTTGATCGAATGGAGAAGGGCATTATAAAAAAATATGAACAAGCTGAGCAAGAAAAAATTAAAAGCGCTCAGCAATCCCAAGTAGAATGGCAAACTATTCTGCGTGAATATTCACCTGAGATGTATCAAAATGACGTTTTAAAAAATGATCCCAGTTTTGATATAAGAGATAATAAATCTGCTTTATATAAACTCTCTGATGAAATATACACAAAAGGGTTTAAAAGCGGTGATTCTAAATATACCAGAGCTGGGGGCATGAAAGCTGCCGTTGAAGAAGCTTTTATAAGGCTTTTAAAAGAAACCAAAACAGATGGTGTAAAAAAGTCCAAAAGCAAAACAAGTGACGAAACGGAAGGGCTTAAAAGACGTTTAGCTAAAGAACACCGTAAAAACACTGTTAACTCTGGAGCTTCTAGCATTGAAGATTCTTCAGCTGCGAAACCCAAACCAGTAACAGATGAATTAGCGGATTATATAGCTGAGCGTAAAAAGCATAAAGGTGAGAGAATAGGCACAATCTAAGGAGTTAAGAATGGCTGGACAATTATGGAGTGTAAATTCACTCGGTGGTTTTCTTGCGAATCCTACTCTTTCTCGAAAAATTCGTCATGCGGCACAGCCTTTAATGAAGTTCAAGAAAAAGGAGCTTCGCCTAAAGGAAACTTTAGGGCAATAACTATGCTATATGCTGGAAACTTCTAAAGCCTTTCACACTACCTAGGTGAAAGATGAAAGGATGTAACAATGGACAATCAGCAGGTAACCCAAACAGAAATAGCTTGGCTTGCAGGATTCATAGATGGTGAAGGAAGTATTGGAATTTATGGATCACGCAGAAAAGATGGTTCTTTGAATTATGGTGCAAGAATACAAGTAGCGTCTGCTAATGGGCATGCGATTGAAAAAATCGTTAGCATATTAGACAGACTCGGAATCTCAAGAAGAATATATCAAAGAGAATTCGAAAATAAGAATTATTCAGATTCTTTTTATACTACTGTTAATAGACTTGCATCATTAAAAATACTTTTACCACTTTTAATTCCTTATTTAGTTATTAAAAGACCACATGCTACTTTAATGTTACATTGGGTCAGCAGTAGAACTGAAAAAGGTATTAATAGGGGTGGAAATCAAAAAAAGAATACATATTCTGATATTGAATTAGATCTTATTGATCAACTTCAAGAGCTAAACAAAAGCAAGGGGAACCCCACAGACTACACGCATAGCCCCTCACTTGAGGGTGAAGATATAGTCGGGTCTTATACGAAAGTATAGGAGTTAACCGTTCGACAATTCGTTGATGCTGAGCCAGCAGCTGGAAAAAGCAGAGATGATACTTTTCTTTTTGATAAGATTAGTAATATCTCCACAGCAGGCGGGACTCTCGTAGAAACTAGCACGATTCCTAAGAACAACTACACAATCACGCAAGGTTCGCTTGTCATTACTGAGTATGGAAATTCTATTCCATACACAATGAAAGGCGCGACTCTTGCTGAAGTTGATGTTCCTGATATTATTAAAACAGTATTGCGTAACGACATGGCAAAAGTTCTTGACAGTGCCGCTGCAACAGAATTCAAAACCACTGATTATTTAGCGGTTTGTTCTGACACAGCCACAACTGTATTTACAAGCAACTCAGCCGTAACAATTACTGCAACTGCTAATATGTCAGACAAAAACGCTCGTGATGTTATTGATGAGCTAAAAAGAACAAATGTGCCACGATACGATTCACAAGGCAATTATATCTGTATTGCCTCTACAAACAGTATTCGTGGTTTATACGATTTCTTTGAAGCAAAAGCAACTCAGACAACAATGGGTCCTGCTTTTGCTGGAGAAGTAGGTCGTTATTATGGCTGTCGCTTTGTTGAAGAAACCAGCTTTTTAAGTAATGCCATTGGTAGTGGAACTACTTTTGGTGAGGCTGTTTACTTCGGTGGAGATGCTGTCAAGGAGGGATTAGTTATCCCTGAAAATATTCGTCTTGATATTCCTAAAGACTTTGGTCGTGATCAGGCAATCGCGTGGTATGCGTTGACTGGCTTCAAAAAGACCTGGGACTTTACAGATGATGGCGAATCAAGAATAATCTGGGTTACAAGTGCATAAGGAGGGGTAAAATGAGTAGAACATATTCTGATCCTTCTTATGGATCAAAAAAATATATCGAATTAGCGGCAACAGGCGCTTTAAACGGCACAGTTGCAGCTGCAACAACTATTGCTGCTACTCGATATACAGTTATGCAACCCATAACTATTACAGATTGGAATGTCTTTTTTGTTGCTGGCGGAACAAGCACAACACAAAATATTGTGTTAGGTTATGAATCTGCTGGAACAGGGGCTGTTACTGCGATAGGAACAATTATTACAGGAACACAAGCAATAAGCACAGTAAAAGATGGCACTGTGACATCTACAGACTTAAGTGCTGGAGATGATTTAGTTATTGCTCCTTTTGGGACATCCACAACTGTTGAGAATGTTAGGGCACAAGTTCTTTATAAAGAACGATATGTCCAATCAGATACATAAATAAATGGGGAGATGCGAATAATGAAAAAAGTAATTATAAGTAGATATGGTGCTTATGGTGACATGATTCATTGTTCACATCTCCCTCATTTATTAAAAAACAAAGGATATGATTTTGTAGCTTTTGAAACAAATTTCAAAGGATTCCAGATTATTTATAATAATCCTTATGTAGACAAAGTATTATCTTTCTCTCCTGAAAATGCTAAACATATATTTAATTCAAAGATAATGATGGAACGGCATTGGAAAAATATTTCTGAAGGGTATGATTTGCATATTAATTTAATTAATTCATTAGAACATAATATAATTGCCATGGAAACTGATCCTGAATATTATATGCATGCAGACGCAAGAAAACATATGAGAGAAATAAATTTTTATGATCAGACTTCTATAAGCGCTGGATTTCCTGAGGAAGTAGGAAAATGGCAAGGAGAAATTTATTTTGAAGAAGAAGATGATCTTCTTGTTAAAGAATGGATGAAAAAATTTGAGAATAAATTTGTTGTTATGCTTAATCTTTCAGGCACAACAATACATAAAAGATATATACACACATTAGACACCATCAATTATATCTTAAGCAATATTCCAAATTCACATATTATAACCACAGGAGATAACACATGCATTGATTATGATATAAAAAAACAAGGGGTAACATCAATTGTAGATAAATTTCCTTTTAAGCAAGCGCTTAATATTGTCAAATATTGCGATTTACTCATCAGTATGGAAAGCGGAATAGCTGTAGCTGCAAATGCGTTAAAAACTCCTACAATACAGTTAATGACATCATCTTCTTTGGATAACCATCCTAAATATGCAGAGAATGATTATTCTATTCAATCACCAGCATATTGCTCACCATGTTCAAAAGGACCTTATCGGTTTATAGGTTGTCCACATAAAAATGGATTGCCTTTGTGTGTATATTTCAAAATAGAAGATATTATAAATCAAATAAACAAAGTATATGAGAATTACAAAATACATCAACGGATCTCTGCCAAAAATAGAGTTTCCAGCAATGATGCTTCAAAAGTGTCCATTTTGTAAAACTGAACACCCTATCATTGTTAGAGGTCATGTAAAAAATCCAGAAACTGAAGAACCTTCTTTGGTAGAAGACAGAGGGTATTCTTTTTGTAATTGCAAGAATATTTGGTATACGGATTGGAGCAACATAGATTTTAGAGTTTATGATAATTTATATTTTGAAAAATACGATATTGAACAAACAAGAAAAATGTTTGATTATGCTTGTGAAGTGCATTTCCCAATATTTAAAGAACATAATACAGATATAAAGTCGTTTCTAGATATTGGAGCTATACATGACGGTATATTAGATAATGCTAAGTTAGAAGGATGGGACACATATGGTCTTGATATAAATGAAACAATTAAAAGTAATAATCATAAAAGAATCTTCGGAAATATAGAAAATTTAGAAATACTACAAAAAGCAGGTAAGCATGATGTTATTTGGATGAGTCATGTAATGGAGCATTTAAAAACTCCTTTAAAGACATTAGAAAATTTATACGATACCTTAAATAATAATGGGCTTTTATATATAGCTATGCCTGATCCTTATTTTATAAATTATTATAGTGTTTATGAATGGGGTCATTGGGCGTTAAGAGAACATCATATTCTTTGGGATTTAGATAGTTTCATCAAAGAAGCACAGAAAATAGGATTTAAATGTGTGTATAGAAATAGGAATTTAATGACAGCGTTCATTTGCGTAAGAGATTTTCAAGTAATTCTAAAAAAAACATAGAATGAAAAAAAGAATATTAATAATCAGATGTGGAGCTTATGGAGATATGCTAATTGTTTCTCCGCTTTTCAAAGCCCTTAAACAGCAAGGATGGCATGTAATTCTTAATACAGGAACAAGGGGCATGGAAGTATTAAAAAACAATCCACATATTGACGAATTAATTCTTTATGAACATGAGAATAAAGACAACCCTGAAATAGAACAATACTGGGAAGATTTAGAAAAAAAAATAGCACCAGATAAATGTATTAATTTTGCTGAATCCTTAGAAGTCAATATTTCTTTGCATCCTAGAAGCCCAGCATATAACTATCCTAAGTGGGAAAGATTCAAAAGGGGCAATAGAAATTTTTATGAAGAATGCGCTAAGTGGGCAAATGTAGAATTTGAACAATATAGACCTGATTTATATTTATCAAACGCGGATATTCTTAATATAAATAAATATATTAAGACAGATAAGTTTAATATATTGTGGGCATTAAGTGGATCTGGTTCTAATAAAGTATATCCTTGGACAGATTATGTGATGGGTGAAATATTGAAAAATAATAATAATGTTCATTTTATAACTGTAGGTGATGAAAAATGTCAGATATTAGAAGATATGATAGATGATGAAAATATTACTAATTTAGCTGGAAGAATCAGTTTCAGAGATTCAATGGCATTAACATCTATGGTTGATCTTGTCGTATCTCCAGATACAGGTATATTACATGCTTCAGGAGCTTTTGACACACCAAAAATTGGAATATTAGGTCATACTACTATTGAGAATGTTACCAAGCATTTTATTAATGACTATACATTAGAAGCAGACCAAAATCTGTGTGAATGTTCACCATGTTTTAGATTAATATATAATCATAAGATTCAATGTCCTGTAGATAAACTTTCAATGGCGGCATGGTGCATGCATCATGGACAGCCTAAAGAAAGGCTTTATAACAGGATTATGGAGGTTGTTAATGCAGGCAGAAGCACCAAAAATAACGGTCAAAATGAAATCATGTCCGATATGCACCAGACCGTCAATATTAGCACGTAGTGTAGCGGAAAGTGAAAAAATAGAAGATGCGGGTTTATGGTATTATTGTTCCTGCGGTGTAATATTTCAGAAAGATTCACCTGAACCAGTTATAAAAGATAAACAATATATAGAAAATCATAATGTTGTTAAAGAATATGAAGACATATCCATAGAGTTAGGAAGAACATATGCTCCTATTATTGAACAAATTACATATGGTAGAAAAATGTTGGATGTCGGATTTGGAACTGACAATAATATGCAATTTTTCAAAGAACGTGGTTGGATTACATTCGGAATTGAAACCAATAAAGACACAGAAGAATCTGAAAGAATTATCAAGAGCGACTTCGAAACAACCGACAAATTATATAAAGAAAACTATGATTTGGTATGGATGGCTCATGTATTGGAAAAATTCAGGAACCCTATATTTGGATTGGAAAGAGCAAGAGAAATCTTATCGGATGGCGGTGTCCTGTTCATAGCAACACCAGATATTGAGTTTCAATATTCAACACCTTTACCAGAATGGCAGCATTGGAAACGAAAAGAAAATTATGTTATGTGGTCAGAAAAAGCCTTATGCAGGGAACTCGAAAAACTAGGATTTAATATAATTACTAAGTATAGGAATTATTATAAGAGGTTTGGGTATTACCACAATTTACATATAATCGCACAAAAAATATATTATTAGGAGGTCATATGAAAAAAACA
>JBFKKL010000028.1:0-7817 GCA_041631255.1 Candidatus Woesearchaeota archaeon
CTGGAGGACACTCATCTGGTGTAGGCGTAGGAGTAGGTGTTGCAACTGGAGTTGGCGTAGGAGTTGGTGCAGGAGTTGGAGTAGGCGTAGCAACTGGTGTAGGAGTTGGCTCTGGTGCTTTATACAATTCACTTACAACTTCCATACTACTTTCTAAACCAAATAGTTTGTGAGCTAAAGAAGAATCACTTTGCAGTTGACTTGCATAATTGTTTACCTCACCTTCTGAAATTCTATATTGTTGCCTTCCTAAATTATTTTCAACTAAATCGTAGTCTAAAACAAACTCATTTTCTGAATCACTCAAAACACCCTTAGCTGAATCAGTATGACATCCAAAAACTTTGTAAGTTCCACCTTCAAGCCTTTCAAATGCAAACATTAAAGCAGGCTCAACCAAATCTAAACTTTCAACTTGACTTTTGGTCAAATCTCCTGAAATCTTAGCATCTAAACAATGTTCACTTGAAACAACTGCATAACTAATTGGACCTTCGCCACCTTTAGAATTGTTCAATTCAACAATTGCAATATTAGCACCATTAGAATTTTGATATTGAGATACAACATTATACTCAACTCCATCTATGCTTGATTTAAACCCATTTCTCAAAGAAGGACCATACATTTGCTCAAGCACACCCGAAAGCTCTGAATATGAAACAACTGGATCTTCAATAGTGTTTCCACTACCCCCATTTCCTGAACAGGAAATTCCTGAAACTACACTTAATGCCATAACTGGTTTAATTAAAATTTTTCCTAAACCTTTTTCCATCATAATTCGAATAAGGATTTCATTATTTATAAATCTAATCTTTTTACTACTTTAAGTTACAACATCTGAATTTACCAATAATTTTTAAACTAAAACTTCCAATCTAATTCTATGATAGTAGGAATTGTTGGTAAACCAAATGTTGGAAAATCTGCCTTTTTTAGAAGTTTGACATTAGCTGAAGCTGAATCTGGAAATTTTCCATTTACAACAATTGATGCCAATTCTGCAATTGGATATGTTAAAATCGACGATCCTGCAGTAAAATTTGGAAAACACTCAAACCCTAGAGAAGGATACGTTCTAAAAGATTTTAGATTTGTTCCTGTTGAAATTATTGATGTTGCTGGTTTAGTTCCTGGAGCTCACGAAGGAAAAGGTCTCGGAAATAAGTTTTTAGATGATTTAAGACAAGCTGACGTTTTAATTCACGTAATTGACTTATCAGGTTCAACAAATGAAAAAGGAGAACCTATTGATTTCAATACATACAACCCAAGAGAAGACATAAAATTCCTTGAAGATGAGCTTAACCATTGGTTTTACAACATAATAAAAAGAAACTGGGAAAACATAGAAAAAAGAGTTAGAATGCAAGATATGAAAATTGAAATTGCTCTAGCAGAAGTTCTCTCTGGACTTGCAATTTCAGAAAATCAAATAATTCAAGCTCTACAAGAATTAAAATTAGACAAGACAAACATCTCAAATGAATTATACAATTTAGCAACAAAACTTAGGGAAATTGCAAAACCTATGGTAATTGCCGCAAATAAATGTGATATTCTACAAGAAAATAATCTCTGGGAGGAAAAATTAAAAAAGCTAAAAGAAGAATTTCCAATTTATACAATAATTCCGGTCATGGCAGAATACGAGTGGAATCTAAGAATGGCGTCAAAAAATCAAATAATTGACTATATTCCCGGAGAAGAATCATTTGAAATCAATGATGAATCTAAACTAAATGATGCTCAAAAACAAGGACTAAATAAGATCCAAACAACTCTTTCAAACCTTAAATCAACTGGAGTTCAAGAATGTCTAAATAATGCCGTTTTTGACATATTAAAGTATAAGCCACTTTTTCCAGGAGGATGCTCAAAACTTGAAGACTCAAAAGGAAATGTTTTACCCGATTGTTTTTTAATGCCTGCAAAAACAACAGCCCTTCAATTTGCTTTTAGGCTTCACACAGATTTTGGAAAAAAATTCATTAGAGCAATGAATGTTAAAACAAAAATGCCTGTAGGTAAAGATCATGTCCTAGAATTTGGAGACATTATAGAAATAATTTCAGGAAAATAAAAAAGTTTATAAAATACTACTTAGAGGTAATGACTATGAAAATAATTGAATATTCTACGTATGAACCAACTGGAGAATCCCTGCTTTCAATTCCTGCCAAAGGGATTTCAGATGATGGTCTAGAATCTATTCTTGAAGGGTGTAATACCCTAAATTTAAGAAGAATAACATACAAATACAAAGAAGATGCATTATTAATAGCAGGAGACTTTGATAAGAATGAAACATACAATCTTTTTTGTCTTGCTGCATTAGAATACCTACATACTCAAAAAGGAATTGAAAACTACCTAGCAATAGAAGGCCGGAAAATAGTTGAGAAAAAAAGAGAAAGAAAAATCGAAATTGAAAGGGAAATATGGTGCAGAGATCTTGAAGAAGACTTCTCTGAGATTGCACAATCAGCAGGACTAATTACTATTAAAATCCAAGAGAATATAACAATTTATGGTTTAGAAGAATTAGAATTATGTAAACCTGTTCAATATACAGTTTTTCAAAAATCCCTCCATGAAATCTGGAGAAATGTCCTAAATTTAAAAGAATATGAAGAATCCTCATTCTAAAAATTTATAAAGGCATTATCACTCTTTCATATTAGAAATAAAATGACTAAAGGAACACCAACAATGGGAAAAAGGAGTACTGGAAAACTCCACATTAGATGTAGACGTTGCGGAAACAACTCATTTCACATGAAAAGAAGTGAATGTGCTTCCTGCGGATACGGAAAATCTTCAAGACTAAGAAAATATACTTGGCAAAGAAGAAAATAAACACATAATGACACCAACATTAATTCAAATTTCATTTGTATTATTGAACGCAGCAATTCTTTACCTAGAACTTCTTTTTATGAAGAACTAATTAGCAAAAAATACACTGTGAAAAATTTCACAAAACATTTTTAAACTAAAAAAACATAAGCGAGACTATGGAGCGAGGAAAAACAACTGACTTTATTTTGAAGCAATTTAAGAAAAAATCCAAAAGGATTGTCAATAAAGATTTTTTTACAGAATTCTTTTATTTGAACAAAGAAAGGCAAGTAATTGAATTTTTAAGAAACGGTAATGGATTAGTAATGGAATCATTCTTTAAAGAATTCCTCCCCGAAGAATTCAAAGAATTCGTAAAAGTTAAATTATATAATGACGTTGAAGAAGAAATCAATACTTGGTATTATGACGAAGAAAATTTAGTAGTTATTCTAGACATCAATTGGGGATTCAAAAAACAACAGGTAAGTATTGATTTAGACATAGAAAACTTTGCTGTAACTGTAATTGATGAAAATGGAGGGTTTATGAAAAGAGTAGATTATGTGTTATTCAATGACTACCTAATTAGTTTTTTAACTACACAAGCAAGAACATTAGCACAAAGTTTTGAAACTTTAAACAAAAAGAGCAACACAGGAATTGCTCAATAATCACTAATTTTTATAAAAGAATAAATTAAAAATATCTAATGGAAACTGCAACTATAATTTTAATCATTGGACTAGTCTTTATGGTATTTTTTGCATTTTATGCTGGAAAAGCACTTGGTAAAAGATATATGTTTGAAGTTATGCAATCAGTTATGGAAAAAGAGAAAAAAGATGCTGTTGAGCGCTCAAGAAGTGTTCTAAAAGGTCAGTTTTCAGAACAGCTCTCACCATTTTCAGAAAATTTCCCAGTTAAAGCATCAGAATGTAGATTCCTTGGAGCACCCCTAGATTTCATAGCATTCAAAGGACTTGACGAAAAAAATGTCGAAGAAATTATCTTCATAGAAGTAAAAACTGGCAACTCAAAATTAAATCAAACGGAAAAATCAATTAAAGAAGCTGTAAAAAATAAAAAAGTTAGATTCGAGGAATTTAGAATTTAGAATCTTTCACACTATTTCTTTCCAAATAAGCATAAAAACTCTTGTGTGAAGACCCACTAATAAGCATATCAAGAGCCTCATGAACAAGTATCACATTTTCATAAGGACCAATAATTGAAACTGTATGATCATAAACTCCTAAATAACATTTAGTTATTTCTCCAACTGCCTTTCTAGTTGACCCATCTTTTCCAATAATTCTACCCAAAACAACCTTTAAACGTCTAGAATCGCGAACCATAGGCTTAACATCCATAACATCAAGAACATAATGCTCATCATTCAAAAGTAAAGCATGTTCTGGATTATGTCCTAAATTAATTGCAGTAATCATTTGAGATAAAACAAAAAGAGATATAGAATTCTCACTTGAAGCTATAACCTCACCAGAATTAGAATTAACTTCAATTCTAGCACCCAAAACTTTCTCGAATTCTTCCCTAGTTTTACCTTCTTTACCAATAAAAACAGGTATCCTTTCCTTTTCTAAGAAAAAGTTTTCAGTTATCATAAGTAAAAAGAATTAATTAGAGTTTATAAAACTCATTTATCTTGAAAATTAAAAAAATTTTCAAGGCATAAAAATAATATTTATCTCAAATAGTATTTTCTTATCTTGAAACATGTTCAATAGTAATTTCTTTTCTTTGTCTCTCTAAATAATCATACTCTAAAGTAATAGTAATTGGTTTTTCATATTCAGGTTGTCCTTGAGTATCTTGTTCACAAAATACTGTGTACCTATTAGTGTCTTCATTAAGTAAAATTGATTCAGTATTAGACCCTTGACTATTACAACTAATCCCTGGGATTCCAGTTTCAACAGTATAAGTCACATACCCTTCTTCAATATCTGCTTGAGTAGATGAAGCTGAAAGGCCATTAACCCTACAATCTGAATCCAAAATTCCTGATTTGAATACTCTTCCTTCCTTTAAAGTTGGTTTATGAACAATATCAAATTGAATTAAAATACTTGAAGATGAACCCGGATCTTGCCTTACATTTTCAATTTTTACAGGAGCTCCTGAATTTGCAAATTCCTTAAGTCCATCTGTTTTACAAACAATTGATTCATCATCAATATCTTGGTAAGTGTCCCCACTAATACAAACTGTAGCAACAGCTCTTGTTTTATAAGGATAGCAAATATTAGCAAAAATTGTTTGAGAAACAGTTCCAGAAGGTAATTCAGGAACATATTTCAAATTCGTAAATGCAACTTGTTGAGTTGCACCTGGGATGATATTACTTCCTTGCTTCTTAACTCCTCTAAGAGCGCCCAAATCTTGTGAAATATCTTCAAGTGCAAAAGAACTTGGATCAATACCAGTTAAAGCAACATGAGCTGCCCCTTCAGGAATATCATATTCTCCCACATTTTGTACTTCCACCCTAATTGAAAAAGGTTGAAGACCACCATCCCTAACTCTCTCAGGAGGTTGCCCTGAAGCAAAATCAAAATTAACTGCCCTATCTCCTCCATTAAAAGCTCCAAGAGATCCAGTAGATGAACCTCCCGAACTACTTCCTGAGCATCCTGCAAGAGCCAGTCCTAGAAAACCAATAAGTAAGAAAGTAAATAATTTTTTAATTTTCATTTTTATGCATTCCTCGTTTCTGTAACTTCTTTTTTAATAACATCTGAATCATGATTATCTTCTTTGCTAACCCACCAAAAGATTAGACCAAACACAATGAGAATGTAAAATAAAGGATCATATAAAAGCCTTACAAGCCAAAAATCACTTGCACTCCCATATCCATCAAACCAACCAAATCCTCTCCCAAAGTAATAAATTACAAATATAGTTCCAATTCCCCCAAGAACATAGTGAACAACATTTGGTTTATCCTTTGAAATAAATTCAGTTAAATCAACTCCAAGCATAGCAGCTACAATATATAATGCTAAAACTCCAAGTGAAAATGCTGTAACTCCTGGGAATAATGATATCATTAAATCTCCTATAGTACAAGCTCCACCCGTTTGACTATATTCACAGTACCCATCAGAAATAGGGAACGCAACTGAAAATAGAGCAAACACAAGTGCAATTATAACTCTAACCGATTTATTTTTTTTGAAAATTTCAACTTGATTTAGAATTGTCAAAACAATTGCGTAAACAAGAAGAAAAGGAAAAACATAATGGAACCAACCAAATTGTTCTAGGTCAAAAAAAAAGTCTGCAAAGTCAACCTCACTAAGTGAGTCCAAAATAACATTCTCTGCCATAGTCTCCCTGACTAAAAATACAATAAAAAACTATGGTGTTACCTAAAAGTAATTAATTGTGCCAATTTTCGTCACCATAACGTTTTTTCCACTTCTCAAGCCCAGATTTAAAGTTTTGTTCATTGATATCATAAAGGCGAGAATCTCCAACCTCAAGTTTTCTCCCAAACCTCTTTTCTTCTTCTTTAATAAAAGTATCAGCATTAATTAGAGAGTTTTTAAGTTGAATTTTCTCATCTTCAGGGGAACTAGCCCAAGAAAAAAGTAGAGCAGATATAAAGATAATAAAAATTATTGGATCAAAAAAATAAGCTAATATGCTACCTTCACCCCCTGCTAAAAGAAATGATCCAACAACAAACAAAAATAAAAAACCAATAGGAATCATGCCTACAAAAATTAAAATAGCTCCGATAATTCCAAATGCGACTACTAAAATTGTATTCCAATAAGCAAGTGCACTAAAAGGATCAGTATTCCAAAGACCTGCTGCAAGTCCTACATAATAAACAACAGAACCAAGTCCAATAATTCCTCCTGCAAAATAAACAAATGCAGAAATATCTTTTCTAAATAATCCTTTAAAAAAATTAGCTCCGAGCATAGAGCCAACAATATATAAAGCCAAGATTCCAATTGTAAGCGATGAAATATTAGGGAATAAAAGCATCAATAAATCTCCTGCCCTATATCCTGGCGAAATCTCAAAAGTTACCCCAACTAAAGAAAATATTAAAGAAATTAGAACTAGAATTGGCTTAAACGGAATTCCTTCTTTATTTTGAAATATTTTAACATAAGACAAAACAGTGAATATCAAAGCATAAACAAGAAGAAAAGGGAAAACAAACGTAAAATAACCTTGATCAAAAAGAACATTCCTAAGTTCAAAAAAATCAACTAATTCAACCATTGAAAATCATACAAAAAAAGAAGTATATAAAGTTTATTGGTCACTAAAAAGATTTTTTATGAAATAAACAATAAAAATTATTTCTTAGACTTTTTCTTTTTCGAATGTTCTAAATCATTCAAAATTCTTTCTTCATCTATAAGAGTTTGTCTAACCATCTTTTCAATATTTTTATCAATATTTTGAAGATGCATCTGAGTCTGGTTAACTTGTTTAAGCATGTATAAAATTACAAGCATTATTGCAAGGATTGTCCAAAACATTACCCGTACAAGAAAGTCTGTATCTGGTCCTAGTGCCATGCCTTCACTCCAATATTTCCATATAACTAGATTTGTAATTATTAATAAGTAGCTAACTATTTAGAATGACGAAATGATTTAATCTTTCTCCTAATTTCAATTGCAAGTATTGTGAAAAGTAATAAATTAATTAATATCCAAAAGAAAAGTGATCCAGGAATAAATCCAAGCCATAATGGAACTCTAGAATATTCAATTAAAACTGAATTTGGAATATTCTCATCTTTTTCAACATATTCCCAAGTAACTAAATTATCTTCTTTAGAGGTTTTTTCATTTTGAAAACTTAAATATGTAAAAGACCTAGAGTCCGGAATCTCAACTGAAACTTTACCTTGAAAAGTCCTGATTCTAAATTCTTCTTTAAGCGGAATTTCTAACCTCTTGAATAAAAATCCCGAA
>JBFKKL010000029.1:0-7630 GCA_041631255.1 Candidatus Woesearchaeota archaeon
GAAAAAGAAGAAGGTCAAAAAAGTCTTGACCAATTTTTTTAATGAAAAAGAATTGGCTTTTCATAACTAATTTCAGGAATAAATCTTTTTTTAATTTCAGGTCTAATTACATCTTCTTCGTAAATGAAAGGAACTCCAGAAAAAATAGGAACCAGAATTCCTTTTCCTTGTGACCAATTTTCAACATGGCCAAGATATTCCATATTACAAAAACCTCTAATTCCTGTCTTTTTTCCTAAAGAAGTTAGTTCGTGATATTTTGTTAATTTTTCATCGTATATTTCTTTGAACTCTTTTCTATCATGAAGAACACCTATAACCTTTCCTAGTTGATTTAAAGTAAGGTATCTAGGGTTTGAATCCGAACTTAAAATTATTTCCGGACTTATTTTTTGAGCTCTTAAAATCTGTTCTATTAGTTTTTTGTTAACATTTTCTTGAACTTTAAAAGATACGTCCATATTTGATTGAGTATATGAAAGTAATTCTTCAAAAGTTTTTCTTAAATCTATCATTTAAGGTATGAATAGCTTTACATTTATAATCTTAAGTTTTGAGTTTTGTTGTTTATACACAAATCTTTATATAGAATATTATCTTTCTTAAAAGAAGAATGGTTGAGAGTGATGGATATAAAAGAGATGAATCATTTTCATCAGATGACCCTTTGTACACGTTGTCTTTTGAAAATTCTAAACTTGAGGAAGAAAATAAAAACCTTAGAAGAACGGTTCAATTCTATCAAAGTGAGCTGGAAAAGTTTAGAAATCCGCCTTTTATTGTATCTGAAGTTATATCCATTACTGATGAGAAGAGAGCTATTGTAAAATTACCTAACCAAAGTAATTTTCTGGTTGAAATCTCACAAAATTTCACAGACAAAATTGCAGCTGGAGATGTTGTTGTTAATGAACAGAAATCTTTAGTCATAGTTGATAAAATATCGCTTACAAAGAATTTTCCTGTTGAAAATTACTTAATTGTAAATAAAAACTTAAAAGTTTCTTGGAAAGATATAGGTGGTCTTTCAAAACAGGTTGAAAAAGTTAAAGAAGTACTTGAATTACCTTTAGTTAAACCCAAGATGTTTAAAGATATGGGAATTACGCCACCTAAAGGAGTTTTACTACACGGACCACCTGGAACAGGTAAGACTATGATTGCAAAAGCTCTTGCAAAAGAGAGTAATGCAACTTTTATTGAGCTTGTAGGATCTGAATTGGTTCAAAAGTTTATTGGTGAGGGAGCTAAACTTGTAAAGGATTTATTTGAGCTTGCTCGTGAAAAAGCACCAACTATTATATTTATCGATGAAGTTGATGCGATAGCTGCTAGAAGAATTGAAACTGGAACTTCAGGAGAAAGAGAAGTTCAAAGAACTTTTATGCAATTATTAGGGGAAATTGATGGATTTGATGCGCTTTCAGATGTTAAAATTATTGCTGCAACTAATAGAATTGATATTTTAGACGAAGCTATTTTGAGGCCTGGAAGACTTGAAAGACATATTGAAGTTTGTGAGCCAGATGAAAAAGGACGTGAAGAAATATTGAAGATTCACACTAAAAATATGAAACTTGATAAGGGAATAAAATTTGAGGAAATTGCTAAGAAAACTATTGGATTTAGTGGGGCTGAGTTAAAAGCACTTACAACTGAGGCAGGTTATTTAGCAATTAAGAGCAATAAAAAAGTGATTTCACAGAAGAATTTAATTGAAGCAATTGAGATTGTTAAAGAGAAGGAAAACGATTATAAGATAGAAAATCATAGTTATCATTAATTAAAAATTATTTGAAACAATAAGCTTAAAAAGAATTTTTCCTTTTTATACTTATGATTTCCAAAAGGAGAAGGAATGTACTTTTTCTTGAAGCCTTTATTCTAACTATTACTATATATCTCTTTGCGGTTGTGGGAAACCAATTTCTTGATGATAGAAGAGAGGCTTTTATTGATAATGAGATACAAAATTTTCAAATTATTTCAGATTCTGCTTTAGCATCTTCATTTTTTTATTCTAATATTGGAATTGAAAATTGTGAAAGATTTGGGGAACAAATATTCAACCAGCAAGAACTTTTGAAAGAAATTGGAGCTGACATTAGTAACTATGGAAAACTTTTTTTGGATAGGAACGAAAACTTAAGTTTACTTAATCAAAGAAAATTTTTTTTAGATGAATTACTGCTTTATTCTCAAGTTCAAGAATATAATAAAATTTGTTTAAATGAGACAATAGTTCCTGTGTTATATTTTTTCAATGGAAAAAGTAATTTGCTTGATGAACAAGCATTAATATTAGAACAATTTTTTTTGAATCATAAGAATAAAACTATTATTTTCTCTTTTGACATAAATTATGAAGATGAACCTTTACTTAATTTAGTAAAACAAAATTATAATGTTAGTTTTGTTCCATTTTTAATTATTGGGAATGAAACCACAAGAAGTTTGGTTGGAAGAGGAGTTATAGGACTGAACAGATTGACTGTAGAATATATTAATCAAGGAGGCAGAGCATAATGATAGATGAAATCGTATCAGTTCTAAGTCAGACAATAATTTTATTTAGTCTTTATTTTACTTGTTTTTGGATTTTAGTTTTACTTAATACTTCAAAAACTAATCCTAAAATTAAGAATTATCCTTCTGTTACCTTTTTGATTCCTGCATACAATGAAGAAGAAGGAATTGAAAAAACAATAAAGTCTTGTTTGAATGTTAGATATCCTGGAACTAAAAAAATAATTGTAATAAATGATGCTTCAAAAGATAGAACATTAGAAATTGCAAAAAAATATTCAAATCAAGTTGAAATTATAGATAAAAAAAAGAATGCCGGAAAAGCATCTGCACTTAATACTGGACTTAAAAAAGTTGATACAGATTTTTTTGCAGTTGTTGACGCTGATTCTGAAATAACACACAGCTCATTAATTGAAGCTATGAAACAGTTTGAAAGAGAGGATGAAGAAAAAGTTGGAGCAGTTATTTCAAAGATTATGAAACCAGATAAGGAATCAGGGAATATGCTTGAGACAATTCAATTGATTGAATACATGATGGTTGGAGTTATGAGGTTTTTAAGCTCATCAATTCAACTTTTGCATTTAACTCCAGGAGTTTTAAGTGTTTATAGAACGAAGCTTGTAAAAGAATTAGGAGGTTTTGATCCTAGAAATATGACTGAAGATTTTGAACTTGGAGTTAAAGTTAGAAAAGCAGGATATTTAGTTGTTTATTCTCCAGATAGTTTAGTTAAAACTGAAACTCCAAGTAAATTTAAGGTATTTTTGAAACAAAGAATCAGATGGTCAAGAGGATTTATTCAAACACACAATAAGCATAGTGATATTTTCTTTAATAGAAAATATGGACTTTTTGGAATGTATCAATTTCCTATGAATGTTTTAGGGCCCATAATTTATTTCTTGGCAATATTTGCAATTTCATTTAAAGTATATAAAGAAATTTATGAATTTATTTTCAAACTGATTTATACTCCAGATGTTATAAATTGGTTTTATCTTGGTTCTATACATGAGTTTTTTTTAGGCCTTGACCCAACGGTTGATTTTTTAATAATAATAAGTTTTTTACTTTTTATGGTTTTTTTCTATAGTATAATAGAATTTTATGGGTACAATTTTTTTAAACACAAACCATTAAAAAAATTTTTTGCTTTTATACTTTATATAATGGCATACAATTACATTTATATTTACGTTTGGATTGTTAGTTTAAAGAGAGAGATTAAAAAAGAAGATTATTCTTGGGGTACAAAGTAAATGAAAAGTAAAAATAGATTAAAATTATTTGTGAAAAAATTTGAGACGCTAACAGTAGTTTTGTTTCTTCTTGTTTTTTTTGTTGGATTTTTTATGGGGTGGAATTTTTCAGATTCTTCTTTGACTACAAGCCAAATTCAAATTGAAGAGAATATTTTAGACTTACAATCTTTTTCTCAAAGTATATTATTCTTGGAAATTATGAATGTTTCTTCTTGTAATGATGAGGTTTTTTCTGATTTGTCAGATGAATTATACAGAACAGGAATTTCTCTTGAAGACCTTGAAAACCAAGGAAAGATTGATACAAATTCTTATAATTTATTGAAACAAAAACATAATGTGAATCAAGTTTTATTTTATAGCTATTACAAAACTTTTTTTGATAAATGTGAGAAATCAGGTAATGTAGTTCTATTCTTCTTTGATGGAGATAAACCTCAAGAAGCTTCAAAACAAGGAGAAGAACTATCTAAATTAACAGATAAGTATAATATTAAAATTCTGCCAATGGATTATAACTATACGAAAAGCCTAGATTATTTTTATGAGTTCTATGAAGTTCAAGAACTACCAGCTTTAGTAATTAATTATAACACAACACTTTTAGGGTATAATAACTTTGAAGAGATTGAAAAATATTTGAATTAAAAATATTTAAATATTAATATAAACTCTAAATCTTTGAAGAGGTCTTGAGGTTAGTTCCTGAAATCCAAAACTATATGATCGCGTATGTTTGACGAAACCTTACTGCAACTTTATTATTAAGCTCTGCACGGTTTGTCTATGTCTAAATATTATCCTTGTGGTTGATTTGTTTTGGATACCTCTTCAATTATGATTAGTATCAAATTTCTCAATAGATGTATTTAATTGTCTATTTACTCTTATGAATGTTGCTCTTTTTGGGAACTCTCTAAGTTCTCTAGCACCAATATAAGTTCCAGTAGATCTAAGGCTTCCAAGTAGTTCTTGAAGAAAATTTTCTAAACTTCCCTTACATGGAATTAGTGTATATCTTCCTTCTGATGCTCTATGTTTATCCTGTTTTCCATAATTTTCTATCATGGCTTTTGTTGATGATGAACCGTAATATTCTTTGTATAATTTTCCGTTAATCTCTACAGTTTCTCCCCCTGATTCATCAAATCCTGAAAACATTGAACCAAACATTGAAAAATCAGCTCCTGCGCAAAATGATTTAGCAACACAAGAAGGATAAACTTGGCCTCCATCAGCGATTATTCTTCCAACACCTTGATTATTTGCAATGCCGTGAGCAGCATCACCGCATTCAATACTTGCTGAGAGTTGAGGATAACCAACACCAGTCATTCTTCTAGTAGTACAAGCCGAACCTGAGCCTATACCCACTTTTACAATATCTGCTCCTGCTAGAATTATTTCTTCAGCTATTTCATTTGAAACAACGTTTCCAGCAATGATTATATGATTTGGACATAGTTTTCTTACTTCTTTTATTTTATCTAGGAAACTGTTAATATATCCATTTGGAATATCAAGACAAATAAATGAAAAATTATCAAGGAGTTTTTCTTTTAGCATTAAATTTAATCTTTTGAAATCTTCTTCTCTAATGCCTAAAGTATAACTAATATAGTCTGGATTTTTGAATGTTTTAAAGAATTCTTTGTAGTCTTCAATGCAATAGTGTTTGTGAAATGTTGTAATTATTTTATATTTGGAAAGGACTTTTGCCATAGAAAACGTACCACAAGTTGCCATGTTTGCAGTCATAATAGGAATTCCTTTCCATTTCTTTTTTGAGTGATAGAATGTGAATTCTCTTTCTAAATTTACTTCTTTTCTAGAAGAGAGTGTTGATCTTTTAGGTTTTAGAAGGACATCGGAATAGTCCAGCTTGATATCTTCTTCGATTCTCATACCATTCATAGACACAGACTTTGAAGTTTATATACTTTTAGTATGTGAATTTATTCGTTTTTCTTTTCAATAAATTTCTTGGCAAAACCCCTATACCAACTTTCAAATTCACTATAGATTTTTTTTGAATCTAAGAATCCGTATTCATTATTAACTTTTTCAGCTATTTTGTGGAATTTGTCGTTTGCTGAAATAACGGGTGCAGCTTCTAAAATTTCAGGAATATTGTATTTTTCTGCAATATCGACTTGAAGTTGTTTTATGTTTGCTCTAAGTGTAATATTGTCCCAAATAGCATCCCAATTTCCAGCCCACTGTTTAACATTAGCACCTATTGCTTTTAGAATATCACTTTCTCCATTTAATAAATCGTCAGTTATTTCTATCTGTTCTGTTTTTGAATTATATTTGAATAAGTCCATGAATCCTCCTTCTAAAAGTGGGTCTTCTTCCCAACCTTTTCTAACTTCAGTTATTTGTGTGATTCTTCTCATTCTATGAAGTCCATCAGAACTTTTTACCGGATTTGCAATTATAATCAAATCAGTTGCTTTAAATGAAGTATTTGGAACTCCTAAATCATTAACAAGTCTATCATAAACACCAAATGGTGAATCTCCGTGAATTGTTCCAGCTACAACGTTTGCTAGGGCTCCAACACGCATTGCTTCGTAAAGTGCTAAAGCTTCTTTTGAACGAACTTCTCCAACTATTAGACAAGAATCACCTAAACGCAACGTAGATCTAATACCCATTTCAGCTGAAAGACCTTCTTTTGAAAGTGAAAGGGCAGATCGAACACTCATCGGTTGTAGATTAAATCCTAAATCAGCTAGTTGAAGAGTTGGAAGTTCTAAAGTATCTTCAACAGTAATCATTCTGTATTTTCTCATAATTTCAACTAATATTGCAGTTAGGAAAGAAGATTTACCCGAACCTCTTGTTCCAGCAATAAGTATTGTTCTTGCCCCATCGATAATGAAACTTAGAACTCCTGCAGCTTGGGCAGTAATCATTTTATTTTTGATAAAAAGGGGAAGTGTCCATGGTTTGTCTCTATGTCTTCTAAAAGAAAATCCATATCCGTAAGGATTTAGTGGCCTTCCAACAGCAGATACTCTTGCTCTAGCGTCAGGAGTTTCGATTTCTGTATCTAAAAGTGGATTTGCTGCATCAAGAGGTTTTCCTGAAACCATTCTTAGTCTTGATGCCCATCCTTCAACTTCATCTTGTTCTGGCACAATATTAGTTTTACAATCTTCAAAATCTGAGTGAGTAATAAAAATAGGAGTTTTATTTGCTGGAGCATTAATTGAGATGTCTTGTATTTTTTCATCTTCAAGAAGAGTTTCTACAAGGCCAAATCCGACAGTATATCTTATTAATATACTTGCAAGTTCTTTAACTTCTCTTTGTTTTAGTTTTATACCTTTGAATTCAGCGATTTCATCAATTAAATCTGTTGCAATATTATGAAAAACTTCTCTTAATCTTTGAGGGTTAATGAAATCATTTGATTCTGGTTTGTGTTCGGATATGACCTCTTTTGCTAAATTTAAAATATTGTATTTATCATCTGAAAGAGTAAATTCAACAGGAGTTACATGGTACAAGTTATTAGCTTCATTCTCTAATTCAAATATTGTAATTTGAGCACTAGATAATTTATATGAATCAAGTTCTTCTGCTTCAATAGGAATTCTTTTTAGAAGTGAAGTGTATATGAAATTAGGTTTTATGTTTGCTTCAAAAAATTGTTTGTATATTTGTCTTGTTCCAACAGTGTGTCCTTCTAGTTTATCTTTAACTGCTTTGATAATTGAAATTGTTTCAAGTTTTGTATTGCTGTTGTTGCTTTACTGCATATGTTACGGAAATTTAGATCCTAGTACTTATCTTCTTCATCAAAATATCCAGAATCACTTGTTTGC
>JBFKKL010000030.1:0-7543 GCA_041631255.1 Candidatus Woesearchaeota archaeon
AGGAACTAATGGGTCTACTGTTGGAAGCATTATAATAAAAATAAAATAAAGTTTTAAAAGTTTCTCTTTTCCAAATAAAAATATTAATTTTGAATTTGTCTTAACATTCTCTCATTTCTTGTAGCAGTAAATATTTCTATTAGATTGAGATTTATTCTGCCCTTTTCAACTGAATTAACTAAAATAGTATTATTATCTGTATTTAGCAATTCTACATTAGTTAGTGAATCATTCCCTGCAAAATAATTATATGCATAACTTAAATTTTCAAAATCTAAATACATAAATCTGTTATGTTCCTCTGGAGAAATCTCTTCTTTTAGACCATTAATCTTTTTATATCTTAAAATTGCGTTTTCAATAACTAAATCCATACTTTTAATCTAAGACTTAAGTATATAAATCTTACTAGTGTTGTTACAACAAACATTTTTAAAATAAAATGAATAACACAAGGTATGTCAAAAAGAGAAAACATTCTTCCATACGCGCCAATTGGAAGACTAATTCAGGAAGCGTCAGGTAAAAGGGTTTCAAAAGATGCTAGAATTACTGCAACTCAAATACTAGAAGATTTAACTGAAAAAATTGTAATTAAAGCACAAGCATTAGCTGAGCATTCAGGAAGAAAAACTATCAAGGCTAAAGACATCACACTAGCTTACAAACAATTAAGAGGTAACAATTAAATGACACTCCCACTTTCAGCACTAGAAAATTTAATGAAGGAAAAGGGTGCAATTAGAGTCTCAGAGGATGCCAAAGGTGAGCTAAAAAAACTACTTGAAGAACACCTTTATGACCTTTCACAAAAAGCATCTAAGATTGCAAGTCATTCTGGACGTAAAACCATAAATGAAGGCGATTTAAAGCTAGCAAATCTTTAAATTGTAACTTCTTAAAAATGACAAACTTTTATAAATATCGAGCTATTATTTTTTAGTAAGTTTTATAAAGTTTTCTCTTTAGAATGGCCGTAGATAATATAAAGAAATGCCCTGAGTGTGGGAGTTCAAACCTCTATAATAATAAAGACAAAGGTGAAATAGTTTGCCGAGGATGTGGTCTAGTTATTGATAGTAAAAATATCTCTTTAGGAAAGGAATGGAGAGATTTCGAAGAATCAGATGATTCAGAAATGAGAAGATCTGGTGCACCTACATCTTATACTAAATATGATTTGGGTATGGGGACTGCAATTGGATCTGAATCTGATGCGTTTTCATTAGATAAAAAACAAAGATACAAGCTTCAAAGACTGAAAAGGTGGCAAAAAAGACTATCAACAGTTATGGAGAAAAATCTGAAGATTGCTCTTGGAGAACTAAGAAGACTCTCATCATACCTAAACCTCCCAACATCAATTGAAGAAGAAGCTGGTAAAATTTATACTGAAGCAGTTCAAAAAAATCTTGTTAGAGGAAGATCAATTGAATCAGTTGTAGCAGGAGTTGTTTATGCCGCTTGTAGAAGACAAAACATCCCAAGAACACTTGACGAAATTGCTGAAGCATCAGGAATTGACAAAAAAGAAATTGGAAGATCTTATAGGTACATTACTAGAGAACTTAGAATTAAAATTTTACCATCAAATCCTGTTGATTATATCTCAAGATTTGCATCTGTTCTAAACTACTCACCTCAAACACAGTCAAGGGGAGTTGAAATTCTTTCACAAGCTCTTTCTCTAGAGTTAACATCGGGAAGAGGTCCGATTGGAATTGCAGCTGCTGCTCTTTACATTGCTGGTCTTCTTGAAGGTGAAAGAAGAACTCAAAGAGATATTTCCGAAGTTTCAGGTGTCACTGAAGTTACAATTAGAAACAGATATAAAGAAATCATTTCTAAACTTAATTTGGAAGAAGAGATTAAAAAAATCAAAGCCAAAACTAAAGAGGAAGAAGATGAAAGCGACGATTTCTAAAATAACAATACTTGCAGTTCTACTGCTGACAACACTTTTTGGTGCTTATGCTGAAGTTTACAATTCAGAAGGAGATTTTTCAGTTGAAATTGATAAAAGAACAAAAGATGTAATTAATGATAATATTGTTGCAACTTTTGAAGTTGAAATTGAGAATAAAGCAGATACAGAAAAAGAATTTTCCATAAATATCAACGATGAAAACGGTTGGGACATAATAATAAACCCCGCTACATTCAAACTTCAAGGAAGAGAAAGTAAAACTGTTAGTATAACTTTTCAAGCAAATTCTGATTTTGATTATTCTGAAGATGTAGTAAGTCCAAATGAAATTGTTATATCACAAAAAAGCGATTACAGAGGATCTTTTGAATTTCCAGTTACTGTTTCTGGAGAAGATGAAAATGTTCTTTTAAGACTAAAAGTTGAAATATATCCTATCGATTCCATTCCTTTAACTTATGACGTTAACATTGCCGATGGAAGCTTATCGCCTGTAAAACCACTTAGATTTAGTGTGGGAGTTTCAAACATTTATGAAGAAAAAACAAGTGACATTCAAATTAAAATTGGAAATGAAGTCATAGAAACTCTTAGTACAACATTTACCCCAGATGAAAAATTCAAAATATTTGAAGTTGGAGTTCCAAATACTTTCGAGCCAAAATCTTATGATGTAAGTGTTATAATTAACCAAAAGAAAGGAGAAGGAAACATTGAAACTTGGTATGATGAGAAAACAAAAACAGTTGTCCCATATTCAAACATAGATGTAACAGAAACTCAAAATAACTTTCTTTTCGGAAAAGAAACTATCTACAAAATTGAAAACAATGGAAATACAAAAGACACATTTGAAAAATCAATTCCATTATCATTTTTTGGAAGTTTCTTCTTTAGTTCATCTCATGGATATGAAAGACAAGATGGAAATGCCTTATTTAGTGAAGAACTTAACAGAGGAGAAACAATTACTCTTGAAACAGAGAATAATTACTTAGCACTTTTCATAATTATATTTGTTATAGCTATCCTTGTAATTTATTCAATCGTAAGAAAAAGTATGAATCCACTTGATTTACAAATTAAAATCTACGATGTTAAAAGAGTTAAACATGAAGGATTAAAAGAATTAAAACTACAAGTAGATTTTGAAAATATCAAAGAGAAAGAAATTGAAGTTTTAAAATTAGTTTTTAGATTGCCAACTTACCTAAGAGTTAAAGAACATTCATTCCTATTAACACCTCCAAAACATGTGCTTAAAGGAAAGAATCAATATAAACTTGAATGGGAATTTAGAAGATTCGAAACAGGAGATTCAAGAATCTTAGGATTCACACTTGTTAATAATAGAGGAATCTTAGGCGACATTAGGTTAGGAGATATTGAACTTGATGTTAAAATCAATGGAAAAACTAGAAAGTATTACAAAACATTCCCTATAATTCGAGGGTAAAGATGAAAAACAAGAAAGCACTTGAAATAACTTCAGGAAAATTAGCAGTATTTGTTATTTTTGCTTTCGTACTTTTTTTTGGAGCAAATTCAGCAATTGATAGTTTCAATTTCATTAAAGAAAAAACAACTCTTCTTGGTGAAAGTAGTGATGAATTTCTTTGTCAAGATGACTCTAAAGAATGTATTCTAACTTTAAAAAACTGTGATAAAGAAGATTGTTCTAATGAAGAACAAGAAAATTATGAAAAAATTCTAGCTACTTCAACTTTAAACAAAGAAGAGCTAAGTAAATTATATGGCGAAGATTTTGTTATTGAAGTTGAAAATATTGCTTCTAGACTTGGAACTGATGCAAAATTTTTAATGACAGCCATGGCTTTTGAGACGGGAGGAACTTTTTCTCCAAGTATCCAAAACTCACAAAGTGGAGCTATTGGTTTAATTCAATTTACAGATATTGCAATTGAAAGAATAAATAAAGACTACAAAACTTCTTTAACAAAAAACAAGCTAAAATCCATGACTAGAGTTGAACAACTAGAATATGTCGAAAAATACTTAAACCCATATAAAGGCCAGCTTGACTCGATAGAGGATGTATATATGGCAATTTTATGGCCAGATGCTGTTGGAAAAGGTAGTTCATACGAGATATTTAGTAGGCAAATTGAATACGATCAAAATAAAGGATTAGATGTAAATAATGACGGAAAAATAACTGTTGCAGAAGCAACTCAAAAAGTTACTTCCAGATATCCTCCTGACACATATATTGCTTAATCAACTCTAAAATCACAGCACACTCTGTACTTCCTAGGAGAATACTGTCCAACCTTTCTTGTCCTAATTATTTGTACCTTTTTTCCAAATTTTTGAGCAGCATCTTTAACTCTATTCTCTGTGTCATGCGGAAAGTTTTCTTCATGCACAAAATCATACATATGAATTATACATCCTTTATCTGAAACTTCAAACGAGCACTCAAGAAAATGATACGCATCTTTAGGAAGTGGCATAAAAATTTCATCGTATTTTTTATCTTTCAAATCAGTCTTAACAACTTCCCTAATGTCACCATTATAGAAATGAACTCTTTCAGAAATCAAATCAGAAACTAACTTCTTATCATCAACATATTTCCCTGAACTTCTAAGCTCTTCAACTTTTTTCTTGAACTCATCAGATTTCTTAAGCAGATTTTTATTGAGTTCCAAATTTTTCAAAGCATACTTATGCCCTTCAGGATTAATTTCAACTGAGTCAATTAAAGCCAAATTAGGCTGTTTTTTAAGAGCAACAAAGGTATAAGGCCCTAAACCTGAAAACATCATCAAAACTCTCTTTCCTGGCTCCAAATTGCTAAGTAAATCTGCTCTCTCTGTTGAAAGCCTAGCTGAAAAATAAACTGTTTCTGGATTAATCAATAAACGAATTCCATTTTCCAAGTATTCAGTCTCTTTCCTATTCTCTCCTGCTAAATAATCCAAGTCCTGAGTTCTAAATTCTCCTTTATGAATACCCGATTTTGACAAAACAACTTTAATTGCAGAATTAACTTTAAGCAAACTATTTCCAATAGTATTTTTATATTCTAAAAGTTCTTCAGGAATTTCTATAATTGCAATATCTCCAACAATCTCAAAACTAGTAGGAATAAACTCATGTAAATTTTCTGGAATTTCATCAACCAAATAATCTCTTAAAGAGGTTTTTTTCATGACTAAACTAATGTCCAAACCTTTATAAAGTTTAAAGACATGTGGTTTTTTTTGATATGGATCAAAATAACTCTCAATCATTAGAGCAAATTCTGGCTAGTGCCGTAGCAAAATCAATAGCATTAGATGTGTTAGACCAAAACAAACCAAAAGTTACTAAAATAAACCCTTCAATTGGTGAGATAGACCTTGAAGATAATCCTCTTGCACAGTATATTGTTTCAGCTTATCATGAACTTGTTAAAAAAGATCCAAGAATAAAAGTTCCTCTGTACATAAAGTCTCCTTCAGAATTTAGAAATCTACAAGAAAGGAAAAGTGAAGGACAATATTTAGTTCCTTCAAGATGGGTTTCAGAATACAAGGCAGCTTAGTCAAAGCCGAACTCATCAATTAAAAATTTAAAAATTTTTAAGAACGAGTTAGTCAAAGCCGAACTCATCTTTAACTTCACGTATTGCATTAGGGTCTTCTCCACCGTGCCAAGTAATACGTGGTTTAACTTGCATTGTATGTAATCTCTCATTCTTATCATCCATTATAATCGCGCAACCTTTTGTTCTAGGCATCGAATTAAATAAACCTTTAGACCCTTTAGAATTATAAGATAAGAAAATTTTATCAAGCGCTTCCAAATCAAAACTAGCTGTCAAACGATGTGCAATTACTATATCACTTTGAGTTATTGCATCTGTGTGAATTTTCGCAGGTTGCTGAGTTGCCATAATAAGTGAAACTCCTGGTTGACGTCCTTCACGAAGTATTGTCATTAGTGCTTTTTTAGCTGGAGTTTCCTCTTCTCCTGCAGGTAAAAATTCATGTGCTTCATCAACTACAAGCCAAGGCATAGGTAAATCTTCTTTAACTTCATCTTTTGAAACTACTTGAGTTTTTTTCACAATATCAAAAAGTTCTTCACGTTTACGAACAAGCATACGCTCAACAAATATTTTTTTTGCAATAATTCCTAAAACTAATGATTTAACTTCCCAACCTCCTGGCATTGCAACATAAGGACTCAAATCCATTACTGTAACAACTCCTCCTGTAAGTAAATCTTTAATGAGTGTTCCTTTCTTTGAAAAAATACCCCAAGTTCTAGCCCCTTCAAAACGGCTAACAACAGCTAGTTTTGTTTTCTCATCAAGTCTATCATCTGCTTCAACTTTTGCAATTAAATCATCTAAATCAAAATTACTTTCCGCTTCAAGCTCCCTATTAATAACTCTTTGAATAGCAACAGCAACATCATTATCAATGTGTAGTTTAAATGCATGAAGCCAATCCTCAATTGAAAGTTCACAAGGCCTAATATAAAATGGAAAGTCAACAGGAACTCCATCCTCTTTGTACTGATCATAATATCCTCCTGGGACATAAATTTGAACCCCAAGGCCTTTTCCTTCAAGACCCCAGTTTTTTAACAGGTGTTCTTCTTTTTTGTTTGGGTATTTCATTGACCAGTAAACCCCCATTGTATCAAGCATAACAAAAGCTAAATTCTTTGAAACTTCAGGATCCATATCAGCAAGTCCTTCAGCAATTGAACCCATAGTATATGAATTATGAACAACTATATCATTTGCAATAAAGTTGTTATAGTCTGGACAGGAAATATCATATACTGAAAAGTTTCCTATGATTTTTTCTATATGTTTTATTTCATCCCAATTAATGTCTGAATTTGCTAAATTGTAAATTTCGTTGTTATTATCTAATTCAGCAATTTTACTTAATTTACTCCTAGATGGAGAGTATCTAAGTGATTCCCTAAGAGATTTTGGATGTTTATAATTAAATTCTATTCCAAGATCTACCCAAGATTTCTCTGGAACATATCTCTCCCAAATTTCTTTTGGTATATTATCTCTATTCGGATTTCTTATCTTTAAATCAAAACCTAAAAGGGCTTTCTTTGCTCTAATTTCTTTCTTCCCTGTAAATCCAATTTCATCTATAAAAGTTTTAACAAATCTTCCATCAATATAAAGTTCATAAACAATGTTTTTTTGACCATTATATTTTACCTTCTTCTCTCTAAATCTATTAACAATACCAAATCTTAAAAGTAAATGAGATGTCTGTTTTATAAGTTCTTTTGAAACAAAACAGATAGATATTTGCCAATAATTTGAAGATTTTTCATAAATCGATCCATCACAACTAAATAAAACATTCAAAAAAAATTTAACTTCAGAATTTGGAGCAGTAAAAATACATTTTGGAATAAATTTTGTATGAGAATTGGTACCATATAATCCTAAATCATCAAGCCATTTTCTCAAAGATGATCTATAATTACCATATTCACTTTTAATAATTCTTCCTTTACTGTCTCTTTCAGAAATTTTAACACTCCTTTTATTATGTTGTACAACTCTATAAGTATATTTTCCATGTTCATTTATAATTAATGTTTTGTCAAACTTGGAAACTGATC
>JBFKKL010000031.1:0-7297 GCA_041631255.1 Candidatus Woesearchaeota archaeon
AGTTTCAAAGTATTATCAACTGGGCGTGTTCAAGCACCAACACTACATTTTCTTGCTATGCGTGAGAGAAAAATTCAAGCATTTGTTCCTGAAACTTTCTGGGAGATTCATCTAAAAGGAAATTGTTCAAAAGTTGATATTAAAGCTCAATATGAACTTCCTCTAGATGTTGCTAAAAAACATCAAATAACTGAAGAAGATGAAGAAGGTGAAGAGAAAAAAGTAGTTGATAGATACAAGATATTTGATGAAGAGTGGAAAGAAAAAGTAGTGGATGATTGTAAAGGACAAGATGGTGTAATCTCAGATATTACTTCAAAACAATTTAAACAAAATGTACCTACTCCTTTTGATTTAACTTCACTTCAAATGGAAGCCTCAAATCATTTGGGAATTTCTCCTAAAAGGACTCTTGAAATTGCTCAAAAATTGTATATTGAAGGAGTTACTTCATATCCAAGAACCTCCTCACAAAAATTACCTAAAGAGTTAGATTTGAAAGATAAATTAGACAAGTTATCTAAACAGCCAATTTTTAGAGAAAAAGTTGAATTAGTTAGAAAAATTAACTCCTCATTAAAACCTAATGAAGGAAAAAAAGAAGACCCTGCACATCCTGCGATTCACCCAACTGGAGAAGTTCCTAAAAAACTTGAAGGACAAGAAGCTAGAGTTTATGATTTAATTGTTAAAAGATTCTTGGCTGTTTTTGGAAAACCAGCTACACGTGAAACTAATACAATAGTTGTTGATGTGAATTTTCATAATTTTATTTTAAAAGGTACAAGAACTGTTGACCCTGGGTGGCATTTGTTATATGAGCCTTACCTTAAATTTGAAGATGTAGAACTTCCTAAACTTGATAAAGGGTCTGTTGTTGCAAATAAAGGACTTGATAGCCCTAAAAAAGAGACTTCTCCCCCTAAAAGATATTCTGACGCATCTATTATTAAAGAGCTTGAAAAAAGGAATCTGGGGACTAAAGCTACTCGTGCTGAAATTTTGAATAACTTACGTGAAAGAGGCTATATTATTGACAAATCTATTAAAGTGACCGAACTAGGTCTTAAAATGGATGAAGTTTTGGATTCTGAAATTCCTCTTTTAACAGGAGAAGAATTAACTAGGCACTTTGAAGAAGAGATGGAAAAAATTCGCGAGGAAAAATCTAGGCCAGAAGATGTACTTTTAGAAGCTCAAGAAAAACTTGAAAAAATTTTAGTTGACATTAAGTCACGTGAAGTTGAATTTGGATTAAAACTTGCTGATGCTTCTAAACTTGCTAGAAAACAATTAACTACAATTGCACCTTGTCCAAGCTGTGAAAACGGAAATTTAGTTATTAAAACTTCTCCTAAAACTAGAAAATCTTTTGTTGCTTGTGATAAATATCCTGAATGTAAGACAATATTTAATGTGCCACCCGGAGTTATCAGGCCTGTTGATTCTGATCCAGTTGATGAGAATGGATTCATTTATATTATGGCTGGAAGGAATGAAAATTCTTTAAAGAAAGTCTGTATTAATCCTAAAAAAGTTGAGGAAAGTTCTGAAAAAAAATATGATGAAGAAGGAATGGAATGTCCTACTTGTTCTAAAGGGAAAATGAAATTACGTAAAAGTTTTTATGGTGAATTTTTAGGATGTGATAATTACCCTGCCTGCAAAACAATGATGAAAATTATTAAAGGTGAAGTTGATACAAACCCTATTGTTATGGGAGATAAGAAAAAAGCTCCTAATAAGAAAAAGAAAGAAAAAAATTAATTAATTTTTAACCATGTGATAAGCTAAGATATTTGAATCTCTTTGCTCTTCACCAAGTGATGTCTTTAAAATCATACAACCTCCTGTTTTCTCTGAATCGTATGTTATAATTAGAGTGTTCTCGTTACACTGTTCTTCTGAGATTCTTTGAGTTGTGTAACCATAGGCGTTACTTAATTTGTTCTCAACTAAAAATGGTATGTTTGAATCTGAGTAACCTTCATCTAGGTAAATTTCAATATAACTTAGAGTTTTAATTTTTTGAGCAATCTCGTTCATGTCTTGTCTTTCTTCATATCCATCAATTGTTTCGAAAATGAATAACTCTTCATTTTTTATTGCTGCCCAGAATGTTTGGCCTTGTTGTTCATATTGTCCAAAAGGAAGATTTTTTGGGTTCCCATCTTCTGAGTTTGAAAATGGAATTCCTACCATTGCAAATCCTAAAATTGATAGAACCATTAATGCAAGCATAATCATTGCCGCAGTCTTTTGTGTGTTTTTTACTTTTTCTTTTTTCATTCTACCCAAGCACCCTTATTTGCTAAAATAGCGTCTCCACTTGTTTTTGTGGCATTTTTAAGAAATCTTCTTTTAAATTCTTCGTCTACTTCTAAGCCTTCTTTTTCTTCTCTAAAGCATTTTGATCTTTCTAAAATAAAATCCTCTTCAACTTCAATATCTTTCATTGCAGCCATAAAATTGTCCATAATTTCCTTGGCTTCTTTTTTTACAGCCTGTGTGTCCATAATTTTACTCATTTTATATTCTTAATAAATGTTTTTGTTCTAATTAATAATTAAAAACATTCAATTTCTATAAAAAATGATTCTTTATCTTCTTCATTTAATGAACATGAAGTTTTTGAAACACTAATGTCTTTAATTTCTGAAGTATCTACTATTATGTATCCTTGTGTTTTTCTAAGAAACACTAAGTTATGTCCCGTAGAATATAACTCCTCAAATTCACTATTTTCAATTCCTTCAACTATTGTATCAGGAGGACTATTCCCAAGTATACATACGCCCCCAATTTTGTTATTTTTAACTTCTATTCTTTGAATATTTCCTTTATTTAATGGATCTGAACATAAAGAAAATGCATCTTCTAATTTTGAGATTAATTCTCTCCTATCTTGATCTGACAATTCCTCTTGAACAAAAAAAATTTTTTGGAACCCAAAAATTAATAAATAAACAAAAATTGCGGCCATGAAAAAGAAAAATAGTGCTTGAGTCGATAATGCTTTTTTATTCATTTTAATGCATAACCTCTTTGTAAACTAGCATAAGTAGAACTATCAAGAAAACTACTATAAAAGTTATTATGGTATATAAAGTTGAACTAAAAATTAGTATTGAAAACATTCCTAGTATTAAAACTGTTAAAGCACAAATCCACGCAAATTTATGTTTAATGAATAATTCAAAACCTTCAGTTCCTGGTATTGGGAGTATGGTGAAAAATGCTATGTAAAATACCATAAAAAAATACCAATTTAAAGTATTTTCTTGTAAGAACAGTTTCATAACAAATGCAAAAACAAAATAATATAAGAATCCTACAAAAAAAACTTTAGCCTCTCTAAAATGTGAGACTGCTTGATTGAAAACGTGCCCCATTTGAACTTCAAATACACTTTGTGTTCCCATAAATTTATGAGGAATTATTTGAGTTTTATATCTCCACATGCTTGGGAAAATTAAAAGTCCAAATGATAAAACGTATAATAAAATTGAAATGATTGATGAAGGAATTCCTTTGAATGCCTTTATGTTTCCTTTTTTGGCATAGTACTTTAAACTGTCATAAGGATGAAGACCAAACTTGTTAAAATATGTTTGATGCAAAAATACTTGATAACAATTATTGTACGCTGCAAATTTTATTACAATCAATCTTAAACCTAAGAGAAGTGTTAAAAAAATTAATGTTACAATAAATACTTCAAAAAATTCTGTTGCAATATTAAGTCTTACTTGAGTTATAGAAAAAAGAGTCGATAGAACAATTATTATTATTCCCAAATCTGTAATTTCTTTTTTATTAGGTGTAATATACTCTGCAACTGACATATTCTTACATTCTTTCTACTATAAAACTTTATAAATCATTCTTTCCTTTTTTGTGTAGTACAATGGTTGAAAAGAAGAAAGTTAATGATGAAAAACTTAAAGGAGTTAGACCAACTTTGAGGGAAAAGAAAAGATTTATGTTGCTTGAAATTACTTCTGAGAAACCTTTTGATTTCAAAACATTATCTGACTCATTATATAAGGAATTAACTTTCTTACTTGGTTCTTTGAAAGTTGGAGAGAGTGGTTTTTGGTTTATTAAAGATAAATTTGATGAAAAAAAACAAAGGGCGGTTGTGAAAGTAGGAGTTAAATTTGATAAAGAATTTAGGGGGGCTATTGCTCTTATTTCTGAACTTGACAAAAGAAAATGTAAAGTTGAAGTTAAACGAGTTTCTGGAACATTGAAAGGACTTGAAAAAGAAAATTAATGTTTTTTAATTTCAATTTTTCCTTCTGAAATTGTTAAAGTTACATCTTCTCCTTCATAAAGTTTTGACATCTTATAAGCAAATTCTGGAAGTACAATTTTTCCATTTCTCACAACAAGCTCTGTTTCAAATTCTCTTGACCCAATCTCTTCAACCCCAAGACCTCCCATAACATCTTTAGTTTGAATTTTAGTTGTGTGATCTTTTCTTTTACTTGTCTCATTATATAAATACTCTGCAATTTCTTTTGCAATATTTTTCTTTGTAGTCTCAGTAATCTTTTGAAGGCCTGGTGATGTATTTACCTCCAAAATTAAGGGACCTAATTCTGATTCAATAATGTCAACTGCGCAAATATGAGCTCCGATTTGTTTTGCAGCATCAAGAGACATTTGCTTAATTGTTGGTGTTACAATATAAGCCTCTGCTGACCCTCCTTGATGAGCGTTCGCTCTAATTTCATCTTTTGCAGCAATTCTTCGCATTGCTCCAACTATTTTATCTCCAGCAACTATTACTCTTATATCACTTTTAATATTGATATAGTCTTGAACAATTACAGGTTGTTTGAAAACATCTAAAGCATCAACCATTGATTGAGCTGATTGAGCTGAGTCAGTAAAAATTACTCCTTTTCCGTGTGTTCCTGATGGAAACTTTAGAATCATCGGATAATTTAAAGTTTTTAGAAATGCTTTAGTTTCTGAAATTTTTGCTGCAAAATATGAATCAGGCATTTTAAGAGTTTTTGATTTAGAAAATGTTAATTGTGTGATGAATTTATTATGCGCTATCATGTGTGCTTGAGGTTCAATTGGAATAAATGTTTTGTCTTTGAAAATTTCGGTTAAACCGTAAAGTAAATCGGCGTATTTATATGAGCCTTTAAGATATAAACAATCATATTCTTTGAAAGGTTCACCATCGTAAAGAACCTCTGTTCTTCTTGATGTTAACCTAATTTCTACTTTTCTAATATCAATATGGTCTGCTACATCAAATAAATTCTTGGCTTCTTCTAAAACCATTTCTGATGATTTTGAGCCAAGTGAAATAAGACCGAATTTTAATGTCATAGTGTAACCTCTTTGATTTTGTTTTTAAGCTTTATTCTTTGCAGGGATCAACTAAAAAACCTTCTTTTTTTAGAATATCTTTACCTATAAGAATTTTATATTTTAAATTTGACCTGTCTGATACTGTAAATTTTTCTGAAAATTCTTTTTTTTGAAACTTTACATTAAGCATTATAGTAGGTCTTCTATGTCTTCCTAAAGCTGACCTAATTATTTTATGAGATACTATTTTTAAATTTCCTAATTTTTCAGCTAGTGTTTTATCAATTGAAGATGAATCTGCACCTGTGTCAATTTTAGCTTTGTATGTTTTACCGTTTTCAAGTGTTACTGTTTCAATTAAACCTATAACTAATCTTTTTCCTGCCATTTTAATTGCTAAATACCTCTTCAAAATCATCAAATGTTAACTCTTCTGCTGGACTTTCCTCTTCTTCTTCAGATGATGAAGGTCTTCTATCTTCGCTTCTTACATTTATTGAAAGTGAGTCTCCTTGTGATTCTTTTCCATATAATTTTACTTCAACTGACTCCTGAAAGTAAACTGATCCGTCACTGAATTTAGCTTGGAATCCTATTTGAATAGTTTTGTTATTTAAATCACTTTCTGTTCCATTAATTTGTAATGGGATGTTTGAGAGCTCATTGTATGTTTCTCCAATATCTACAAATTGAGGCTCATCAGAAATTCTTTGAACAATATTTTCTCCATTTAATTCATATTTAGCTGCAAGAACGAAAGAAACGTTTCTTGTTTCATGCCCTCTTAAGAATAATGAAAATGTAATTAGTGTTATGTTGTTAGGTAGTATTGGAGTTCTTTGTGCCCTCATATCGATGTCAACTTGAAGTGCACAGTTCTCAAGACCAACGTTTTCATATTGCTGAGTTTCTGGGTTAAATTCTCTTGTTTCTCCTGCGCATGAATATCTTGCAATTCCTCCTGTTTGTTCATTTCCTGTTGAAACTTCTTGATTTAGATACCCGTCAATTTTTGCTAAGCAAACATATGATGCTGTACTTTCTCCAAGCCAGTTTGGAAGTCTTGAGTAATCTGCTTCTGCCCCAAATGCTCTTGCTGCTCTTAAATCTTGTTCAGATGGATTTAGAAGACCTGCTAGGAACAGGAATGTGTTTGATGTTTCTGTTCTCATTCCTTTATCTAAAGTTTTAAGAGTTTCAATTAATTCTTGACAATTCTCCCTATTTTCTAATGAACAAACTGAACTAATTAATTCTTGACAATCATCACTTGTTGCTGAGCCAACACACTCGTTGGTTATATCTTGTCTAATTTGATTACAGCTATCAGAATTTTCATTGCAAATTTTAAATTCGTCCATAAAACTTGTTAAAGCAAAAGAATTAAATTCTTCAGCAGATAATTTTAAATTACTATTTGAATTAAAATTTGCAATGGCTTTTTGAATGCACTCTTGTGGTTTTGATTCTTTTTTACATGCACTTTCAATTGCTGTTTGACACTCTAAATAATTTGATTTTCCTGAGCTTCCTCCACAAACTTCTTTCCCATCAATTTTTATTGAACTACCTTCTGTTAATACTCGTGCCTCTTGAGTAAGTTTATCTAAAATTGCTTGAGTCCTACCATTAACTAATTCTTGATTATTTATTGAATTGCCAATTATACAAAAAGTTCCTAAAGCTAAACTACAAGTTTTTCCATTATATGCGTTAATTAATTCTTGTTTTTCTTCTTCACTTTCCTTCTTTGTGTCTTCCGTCTGTTGGGTCGCTGCCGCGGCTGCTTCGCGTCTCCGCCTGTCCTCGTTGGGGGTTAGCTGGACGGCCTGTCGCGTCCCCACTTGTGTGGCGGCGCTCTGAGGGTGCGGACTGGAGGCGACCGAGATGGCCCTCCCAGCCGAGTGCCAGAACGTGGTGGGACCTGGTCCGTTGAAGACGCTGGCTTGTCTCTCCACGCTGG
>JBFKKL010000032.1:0-7249 GCA_041631255.1 Candidatus Woesearchaeota archaeon
GATGCTTATGTATGTCAGTGTGAGAGCGATACTTTCAAAGCTTATACTGATTCAAAAGAGATGTGTCCTCATAGACAATTGCCTGATGATGAACAAAAAAAGCTTTTTGAAAAATTCATGAAAGGAGAGTTTAAAGCTGGAGAAGCCGTTCTTCGAGCTAAAGCTGATATTGAAAATAAAAACCCTGCACTTAGATCTTTTGGTCTTGCAAGAATTAACGAGAATAAACATGCTAGAGTTGGATCAAAGTATAAAGTCTGGCCTACAATGCAAATTGCTGTTGCCGTTGATGATATATTGATGAAATTGACACATGTTATTCGTGGAAAAGATCATGAAGTTAATATGGAGAGACAAAAAATGTTACACAAAGCACTTGGTCTTAAGTCTCCTGAATATTTCCATATGGGAAAAATGAAATTTGAAGATATGAATTTATCTAAAACTAATATAACTGAGATGATTGAAAGTGGAAAGTATACGGGCTGGGATGATCCGCGAGTTCCTTCGGTTTTAGCATACAGAAAAAGAGGATATAAATCTCAAGCTTTTAGAGATTTCATTTTATCCTTAGGAATTTCAAAAAGAGATTCAAAAATTACTTCTGAAGAATATCATAAAGGACTTGATTTTTTCAACAAACAGATTTTGGAAAAAGAAGCAACACGATTTTTCTTTGTTCATAACCCTAAAAATATACATATCGAAAATATTAAAGAAATTGATTTTAAGAAAATTGAACTTCCTAAACATCCTGAAGATAAATCTCGTGGTGTTCGTGAATTTGACGTATTTAGTGATTATATAATTGATTCATATGACTTTAATAATTTAGAAAAGGGAGATTTATTTCGTTTGATGCATTTTGGTAATTTTAAAATCAAAGAAAAAACTGAAGATACATTGAAAGTTGATTTTGTTTCAAAAGATTATGATAAAGATTTGAAAGTTAAAAGGAATATTCATTTCCTACCTAAAACTGAAAATGATAAAGCTGTTATTGTCTTACAAGACAACTCCAAACTTAAAGGATTTTGTGAAGATTTAGGAAACCCAGATAGAAATAAAGCAATTCAATTTGAAAGATTTGGATTTGTGAGATATGACTCGGACGAGAAAGGAATTCATAAGTTTTATTTTACACATAGATAAGAAAATGGATATTAAGAAACATAAATCTCAATTTGATTCAATTGTAAAAAAATATGGACTTTTTGATGAAGATAAAGCAACAGAAGTTGCTAATTTTTTAACTAAAGAAAAGAAAGTAAACTCTGAAGAGTTTGCTAAATTATTTGCAATGAAAGAAGATGAAGCTAGAATTTTTTTGTCTTTTATTGAGAAAGGATTGCAGTTTAGAAAAGAAGGTAAGTTAGATTAGTATAATTTCAAGATTGAATAACAATTGAATTTTCTCTGGAAAGATATCTATAAGTCTCAATCTCTCCAGGCAATACGATTTCATCAAAATCATAAAATATTTGTTTGTTGTCAATTTTACCCGAAATCTCCCCACTAGAACCTGATTCAAAATTATAATTATCTCCACAAGTTAAATCTTGAATTAAAACAAAATAACGATTCTCGTCTTCGTCTTGACTTCTTAAAACCTGAACTCCTATACAGAATTTAGGAGTTTCAACTCCTGAGTTAGCAGCAGAATTTATTTCCATAAGATATTTCTCAACTTGTGGTTTTTGAAGTAAACCGTGTTTGCCTTCTATTCCCCCAATTTCTCTTGTTGCAACCCATAATCCTGATTCTAGTCTTCCTAATCTATGATGTGTGTTTTTAAGACCACAACCTAAGAAATCCAACCCCCCTATCTTAGAATTACCAAGAAAAACATTTTTTTCTAAAGAATATCTCTCAAGATTCTTCATTATTTCAGGAGAAGCCTCAATCTCTCTTTTAATTTTTTGAGAATATTCAAAAAAATTCATATTTTAGACTTTAATTATTTTTAATTTCGTTCTTGATTGATTGAAGTTCGTCTTCCTCATCATCTACAAATAACCATTTAGCAAATCTTTTTGCTTTACCATCTTTTTTTTCTTCTACTTTCTTTGGAGCAGGAGTCTCTTTTGTTTTTTTAGTTTCTTTTTTCTTTGAAGCTTTAGCTTGTTTAACTGGGGCTGAGGTTTCATCATTTTGAAGCATTTCAAAAATCTCCATTTTTAATGCAGCATTTTCCATGTCAATTTTCTCGTTAATGATTTCAGCTAATTCCGATAAATCTCTTCTTGAGACTTCGGAAGGCATAACTCTTACATCACCGGCTTGATTTTCTAAATCGTTTCTTAGGGAATTAAATTTGTTGTCAATATAAGTATAAATTTTTTGCATTTCTGCATTATTTCTAGTTTCTGAAGAATGTACTAACCTTTTAAGTTCTTCAACTTCTCTGTTTGAAGTTGAATATGCTTTTTGCATTTCTCTAATTTCAACTAAATCTTTATGGTGAATCTCCATCTTCTTTGAAAATTCGTCCATTAACTTTGCAGTTTCTTCAAATCTTTTTCTAAAGTCAGCTGTTGTTCTATTTAGAGTTGAGAATTCTAACTCCATTTCTTTGATAAATTTGTCAACATTGATTTCTTTTAAATATTCAATATCTCTCCTAATATCTGAATTTAGTGTTGAAACCTTGTGTAGTGAGTCAACTTGAGATTTTAAATAAGAAACGTCACTTCTTACTCTTTTAAACGCTTCTTGTGTTCTTTGCTCGTCAGCTTTTTGTGTCATACTAGTTAATCTGCGTTATAATTTTATAAATGTTTCGTTATTTTGCTACTTTTTAATGACAAAATGTGTAAATTTAGTTCATAATATTTATAAAGTACCTTGTGATGGGTTATATTATGAATTTAGACGAAAAAGTTTCTAAGATTAAAGAAGTTGCTGAAGAGCTTATTAGTGAAGAAGATTTGAGATTATTACTTAGTAAAAAGAAGAATCCTATAGCTTATGATGGTTTTGAGCCTTCTGGACAAATTCACATTGCTCAAGGGCTTTTAAGATCAATTAATATTAACAAATTGACTTCTACAGGGATAAAATTCAAAATGTTTGTGGCAGACTGGTTTGCTATGCTTAATAATAAGTATGATGGAGATATTGAGAAGATTAGAACTGCTGGTGAATATGCTGTTGAAGTTTGGAAAAGTTCCGGTATGGATTTGGATAATGTTGAATTTGTATGGGCATCAGAATTTTATAAAGAAAACCCAGAATATTGGGAAACAGTTATGAGATTGTCTATGAACTCAACTATCTCTCGTGTTCTGAAATGTGGACAAATTATGGGTCGTGAAGAGTCAACTTCTGCTCCAACTGCTCAAATTATGTATCCTCTAATGCAAGCAGCAGACATAATTCATTTAGAAGCTGATATTGCTCAATTGGGGCTTGACCAAAGAAAAGTTAATATGCTTGCACGTGATATCTTTCCAAAATTAGGTTTAGATAAACCTGTTTGTTTACACCACCATATGTTACTTGGGTTACAATTTTCACAAAGTGATTTGGATGGGGTTGATAGAAAAATTGCAATGAAGATGAGTAAGTCAAAACCTGATACTGCAATTTTCATGACGGATTCAAGTGAAGATGTTAAAAGAAAATTCAAAAAGGCACACTGTGTTGATGGCGTTGTAGAAGATAATCCAGTTTTGGAATATGCTAAATACATTGTGTTTGAACTTCAAGATTCACTTACAATTGAAAGACCTGATAAGTTTGGTGGAAATGTTTCTTTTAGTTCATATGATGAACTTGAGAAGGCATTTGTTTCTGGAACTTTGAAATCAATTGATTTGAAAACTGGTGTTGCAACAGCAATTGATAAACACTTAGAACCTACACGTAAACATTTTAGTGAAAATAAAAGAGCTGAAGAGCTCCTTGAAAAGGTTAGAAGTTTTGAAGTTACAAGATGAACATTATTAGTTTCTTAAAATTATATATTAAATTTACTTTTTGGTTTCTTATTTTCTCTTTTTTCTTTTATTATGATATACTTTGGCTTTTTTTTATTATTTTTTCTTTATATCTTGTATACAGTTTTTCTCGTATAAAAAAAATAAAGTGGGAGTTAGATCAAATTGATCATCTTACTGGCATTGAATTTGAGGATTACTTGTGTCAAATTTTCAAAAATTTAAATTATAAAGTTAAAAAAACTAAAAAGTATCAAGATCAGGGAGCAGATTTAATTATTGAAAAAAGAGGAATAAAAACTGTTGTACAATCTAAAAGGTATTCTAGATCAGTTGGAAATAGGGCAGTACAAGAGGCTCTTTCAGCTAAACATTTTTATAAGTGTGATAAAGCCATGGTTATAACTAATAATACTTTTACAAAAAGCGCTAGAGAACTAGCTTTAAAAACTGGTGTAAAACTGTGGGATAGAAAAATATTACGTGAAATTATTACATAAAAAATTATTTCTTTTTATTTCCAAAACTTTCAAAGAAAGTTATTGTCGAAATTGGGTTTCTTTTCGTTTTTGGACTTTCATTTGGATATCCAACTGGAATTATTGCATCTATATGTAAATGAGGAGGAATATTTAGATATTCTTTTAGAGTTTGATTTTCACAAGCTTCAACCCAGCAAGCACCAAGACCATGAGCGTGAATTAACATTAAAATGTTTTCTATAAAAGCTGCGGTTGTTTGATTAGCATAACACTGTCCTTCTTGTATATACATTTGAGAGTGGGCCGTTTCGTCTCTTGTAATGACTAAGCAGACTGGTGCTTCTTGCATCCAACATTGTTGATAAGCGATTTTTCCAATTTGACAACGTTTTTTTTCATCTCTTACAATAATTATCTTATAATTTTGAATTCCTCCTGCGCATGGTGCGTAAGCTGCTGCATCTAAAATATCGTATATTGTTTTTTCATCAATATTCTTTTCTGCAAATCTTCTTATGCTTCTTCTTGATTTAAATAAATCGATAACTTGGTTTGCTAAAGGGCCTTTTGATTTTTTTAACTCTCTTCTCAAAGCCTCATTTTCTTTTTCTAAATCTTTCTTAGTTTTATTTGATTTAGATAAATTTTTTTCGTCAAATTCATAATAAGATTCCTCTTTTTTTTTGAAAAAGTCACTAATTCTCTCTTTCATCTATCTTGTTTACAGAAGTTTTTGTTTATAAAGATTATGAACAACTTGAATTTGTGAAAATATAATGTGTGTTTTAGATATAATTACTTGCTGATATTATTATTTATTCTTAATATTTGGCCATACCATGCTCAGAACATGGATTAATAAAATTTTAGGCTTACCATTAGTTTTCAGACCATGAACCTTGCCCGTTATTATTACTTTAGTTGTAATCTGGATTTAGGGAACTATAATTTTTTCTATCTATATGAACTTACCTAAATTGTTATTCGTTATTTCTTTAGATTTTTTTACTTTTGGACTGTTGTTCTTTCTCATAACAATCTCCTCTTTATCTTCAATATTCTTTTGAACTTCTTTTGCTCTTTCTAAAACTGATTTTGGAACACCTGCAATTTTAGCAACATAAATTCCATAAGATTTGTCCGTTCCTCCTTTTTCAATTGATCTTATGAACTCCACGTGTTCTCCTTCTTCACGAACTACTACGTGATAGTTTTCTATATTTGGAAAGTTCTCTGCAAGTTTGTTTAATTGATGATAGTGTGTTGCAAAAATACAATCGCATTTTTTTTCAGCAAGATTCTCTGTTATTGCCCAAGCAAGAGCAAGCCCATCGTATGTTGAAGTTCCACGACCTATTTCATCAAGAAGAACAAGAGAGTTTTTTGAAGCATTGTTTAAAATATTTGCAGTTTCAGACATTTCAACCATAAATGTTGATTGGCCTTCAGCAAGTTCATCGTGTGCTCCAATTCTTGTGAATACTCTATCATAAATCTTTAATATTGCTTTTTTGGCTGGAACAAACATACCTGATTGAGCCATTATAACTAAAAGTGCATTTTGTCTTAGGTATGTTGATTTTCCTGCCATGTTTGGACCCGTAATAATTTTTAGAGTTTCCTTATTATCAAAAATTGTGCCATTTGGAATGTAAGATGAAACAAAACGTTCGACAAGTGGATTTCTTCCTTCAACTATCTGAGTCTTATCTACACTAAACTCTGGTCTTATATAATTGTAAAGTTGGGCGTTTAAAGCGTTTGTTGAAATTACATCTAAAGTTGCTAGTTGTTTTGAAATCTCTTGCAAAGTTTTAATATAGTATTTTAGTTTTTGAATTAGTTCATCGAAAAGTTCTTTTTCTAAAATCCTAATTTTCTCTTCAGCACCTAAAATTTGCCCTTCTTTTTCTTTTAGTTCTGGAGTTGTAAACCTCATTGAATTAACTAGAGTTTGTCTGTGGATAAAGTAATCTGGAACTTTATTTTCTTGAGACTTTGGAAGCTCTATATAATATCCAAAAATCTTATTGAACTTAATTTTTAAAGTTGAAATTTTTGTTTTTAATCTTTCTTCCTCTTCTAAATTTTTAATAAAATCTTTTGAGTTAAATGCTAAATTAAAAATTTCTTCTAATTCTTTATTGTAAGATTTTTTTATGTAACCTATATCTCTTGTATGCGAAGGAGCTGTCTCGTCAACTGCTCTATCTAAAAGATCAGTTATTTCGTTCATCGAGTTTATTTTCCTTATATCTTTGATTAGATTTGAGTTGAAAGGCATTAAAATTTCTTTGATTTTTGGTAAAACTTCAAGTGAGAGCTTAAGAGCATAAAGATCTTTTGGAGATGCTATCTCAGAACTTATTCTTGAAGTTATTCTCTCTATATCTGAAATACAATCAAGCTGTTCTCTAACTTCATCTCTTTCAATTACTCTCATCATAAACTCATCAATAGCATCTAATCTTTTTTCTATATCTTGCTCTTGTATAAGTGGGGCTGTCAAATGTTTTTTTAGGAGTCTTGATCCTGAAGGAGTCTTTGTATTGTTTAAAATTCCAAAGAGAGTTTTGTTTTTATCTTTAAGATAAAGGTTTTCTGTAATTTCTAAATTTCTAAGTGAGATTGAATCTAAAATCATTGAAGATGAAAGGTTTAGATAGGTAATTTTATTGATGTGTGATAAATCTAATTTCTGAAGTTTATAAATATAAAATAAAAGAGCTCCGCTTGTGATTACTGCAAATGTTTTGTCGGAAAAACCTAAGGTTTCTTTGTTCATTCCAAATTGTTTTTTTAGAATCTCTCCCGCATACATTTCATTGA
>JBFKKL010000033.1:0-7236 GCA_041631255.1 Candidatus Woesearchaeota archaeon
TCAGAAGACTTAATCCATAACAGAGTTAGGGTTAAGATAGAGGAATTTCCAGAATATCTATTTTGTGTCCTTCATGGTATAAACAAGAATAAAAGGGGAACAACAACCGAGATGGATTTCTTACTTGGGAAAAATTTTTTAATTACTTGTCACAAAACTCAAAGAGAATCCCATTCCAATCTAAAAAATAATAAACATATTTTATCTAATCTTTTCAAATTAGGTCCAAGCTATATGTTCCATTACCTTCTAGATGTGGAAATTGATGATTATTTACCAGAAATTGATAAAATAGATGATGAGATTGAAATGCTTGAAGAAAAAGCAATGTACGATCCATCACAAGAAACTTTATCAGAAATTTTACAAGTAAAAAAAGATTTAATTAAAGTTAGAAAAGTTGTTTTATCTCAAAGAGAAGTTATATCTTCTTTATCAAGAGAGAATTTTAGAAAACAAATATCAAAAGATTTAGTTCCGTATTTCAGAGATGTTTATGATCACGCAATTAGAGTTGTAGAATCAATTGAAAATTCAAGAGAAAGTATAGGTAACGCTTTTGAAGTATATATGTCTGCAATGTCAAACAATATGAATACTGTTATGAAAACTCTTAGTATCATAGCGACAATTGCACTTCCACTTTCAGTAATCTCAAGTATTTATGGAACTAATTTCAAATATATTCCTGGGCTTGATAGCGATTTAGGTTTCTACACTATGCTTTTTTTTATGTTATTAATTATTGCAAGCATGCTTTATATGTTTAGAAAAAGAAGGTGGTTTTAATATTTTAATCAAATAATAATTTTTTAAATTTTTCAAGTTCGCCAGGTGTATGTCTAATTCTAAAAAGCAATTGTCTAAAAAAATAATCTCTAAAACTATCATTCTCAACTTCATCTAAAAACTCTTCAAATGTAACTAGATAAGTTTCAATTTTTTCTCCTACATCAAGTTTTTGTCCAGTTACTTTTCTGCAATTTTTAGCAATAAATAAAGTTGACTCCCAAACTAATTTAGAAGTAAGTGGGAATCTATAAAACTCAGAGAAATCACCGCTTTCATATCCACTTTCTTCTAGAAGTTCTCTTTTAGCAGTTTCTAAAGGGCTCTCGCCTTCATCCATTTGCCCTGCAGGCAGGTTTGTAAATTTTCCAACAAATGGTTGTTCTTCTTTTTGCATAATAATTTTTTTATCTTTTGTTACAGCAATAACTCCAACAGTTGAACATCTTTTAATCGCTTCAAAAGTTTGAGTTGACCCATCAAACATTTCCTGTTCCCACTGGTACACATCAAAAATAACTCCTTCAAAAACTCGTTTAGCATTATCTGGCAATTTACCCATAATAAATTCTAAGAAAAGGATTATAAAAACTTATCTGTTAAGAACTAATCTCTTCAAAAGATGTCAAACTACTAAGTTCAAGTAATTTCTTGAATGTTTTATTAGTCTGAAGAGTTTCCATATTTCCAATTAAGATTAATTTTCTTTTTGCTCTTGTAAGTGCAACATTCAAACGACGAACATCCTCAACAAATCCCAACATGCCTTCTCTATTTGCACGAACAAAATTCACAATTATTACTTCTTTTTCACGTCCCTGAAATCCATCTATACTTTTAACTTCAATCTCAGGAAACCTCTCCTTTAATACCTCAACTTGATCGTTGTAAGGCGAGATAATTCCTATGTCATCTTTAACAAGGCCTTGATTGTATAAGGATTCAATTATATGATTAGTTGCATTAGCTTCTTCTTGGTTTGAGAAAGAGAAAGATCCTTCTTTCTGAGATTCTTCTCCTTTAACATCCAAAAAGATACAAGGGTTTTTTCCATTAATTAATTCATTTTCTATTTCAACTTTAGACAAATCTTCAATTGAGTGCTCAGCAACTTGGGGGTGAGCTTTAAGTTTTCCACCATAAAATTCTTCGTTTGAAAAAGCCATAATTTTCTTGTGCATTCTATATTGTGTATCAAGCATTGTAGAACACTTGTCAGTGTACATATGAATTAATCTTTCAAAAAGTGAGAATTCAAGAGCTTTAGCATTAGGACTTAAAACTGTAGGGGGAAGTTGTTTGTGGTCTCCAGCTAGTATAAACTTTTTTGAGAGAACAATAGGTATTACACATGAAGGTTCAACGGCTTGAGTTGCTTCATCAATAAAAGCAACAGAAAATTTTTCATTAGATATTTTATAATATTCTTCAAGAATTTCTGAACTAGCTGAAGAGTTTGTAGTACAAATTATTTGAGTCCTATCAAGTATTCTCTTAAGTGCTTCTTTCTCAAGAAGTTGCGCTTTGTTAACACTATCTTTAACTTTAATATTCATATCAAGCCACATTCCCATTTTTCTCATAACGCTGTGCGGAATATTTCTTGCTGTTCTTCTTTGTTTAGCAAGCCTTCTAATTTGTTTATCTTTAAGTCCTTTACATCTCTCTTTAGTTGGCGCAATTAGCTGACTTTGAATTTTCTTTATTCTATCGACATCTTTCCATAATGATTTGGCATCTCTAAAAAATTGTTCTTCTTCAAGTTTTTCTTGCAGTGAACATTTAACAAGATCACTCTCAATTCTTGAAGGGTTACCAATTCTAACGACATTTTTTGTATATTTCAATAACTTTTCAATTACATTATCAATTGCAGTATTTGAATCAGCAGTAACTAAGATTTTATCACAATAAACACTGTGTTGCATTATACTTTCAACAAGAGTTGTAGTCTTTCCTGTTCCGGGTGGTCCGTGAATTAGATGAAAATCTTTGGCACATAAAGTTCTTTCAACAGCTTCTTTTTGTTTATCGTTAAGATTTTCATTAAATAATCTAACTCCTATGTTTTCTTGTTTTTCAAGCTTTGAGTGTCCCAAAAGAACTCTAGAAATTTCTGGTTTTCTTTTCAATCTCTTAAGAGCAATAATCATTCTTGTAAAAGTTATTTCATTAGCAAATAAATCCAATCTAATTCCACTGTTTTCAAAATGATATGGCGCAGGATTTTTTGCATAAGAAACAATCATACTTCTTTGCGTCATATCAACTATTGTTCCTTGTTGTTCTTTTCCGGAAGGCTTCTTTTCAGTTGTTGCAATAACTAAATCGCCTATAGAAAATTCATGATTTTTAAAATGAACGTCTCTAGAATATCTTATCTGAATGGTGCCACCAATACCGCGTCCAGCATAACTTCCCGAAAGATTCAGAATTGCTCTACCTTTATTTTCTCGCCTTTTTGGAGATAATCTTCTAATCTCGTCCAAGTGCCTAAGAGTCTCTTCATATCTTTCATGCTCAATTAACTTTTCAAAGTGAGAGATATACGAAAGTATATTGTTTTGAGGGCTCATTTTTGAGTCTTCCCTTCAAATATTATTAATATTTATAAACATATGTTACACCTCTAATTTTTTCAAAAAAATCACATTGAATTGGTTTCAAAACCTTTAAATAGTTTGAATTATGGCAGAAAGGAACCTTCTAGAATTACTTTAATTAATTCAAACAAAACATTATAAATAAATATGATTTGGAGGAAGTTATGAAAAAAGCAATTTCTCCTATTGTAGCAGTAAGTTTACTTTTAGTTGTTGCTGTTGTTAGTGTAGTTGGATTTCAATCATTTCTTAATTCTTATCAAACAACTATACAAAGTGATGTGGAAAACGAAGAAGTCGGCCAAATAATAATTAGTAGTATAAGTAATACAGATCTTTTTGTTTTAAATACTGGAGAAACTTCCATTAGTTATTCTAATATTGCCTTTGGAGGAATTGATTGCAATATTCAAGGAAATTTAAGTTCTGGGATGAACACTATAAATATTAAGAATTGTGCTCAAGATAAAGGCATAGGAATAAACGAATTAGTCATTTACACATCAAAGAAAGTTCATTCAAAAAAATTCTATTCAAAAGCAAATACTCCTTACTCACTATCAATAAAATCTATCCAGAAAATTTCAGACTTGGAAGGAAACTTTAATGCTACACTAGATAATTCAGACGATTTTGGATATCCTCTTGCAAACTTAGGAGATTTAGATGGTGATGGGATTAATGAATTGGGAGTAGGAGTTCTAGGAGATGATGATGCTGGAGCTGATGCTGGAGCTTTATATATATTATTTTTAAATGAAAGTGGGTCAGTTAGGGATTATAGGAAAATTACTGAAGGTTCAGGAAATTTCACACAAGATTTACAAGCTGCAGATTATTTTTCATTTTCTGGTTTAAGTAATATAGGAGATTTAAATAATGACGGAGTTGAGGATATAGCAGTAGGATCACTAGGAGATTCAGGAGGAGCACTAAGGGGGGCAATATATATTTTATTTATGAATGATAATTATACTGCTAAGAGTTTTCAAAAAATTAATTCAACAATTGGAAATTTTTCTTATACACTTGAAAATAATGATGAATTTGGAGCATCAATTACGTCTTTAGGTGACTTAGACGGTGATGGGAATTCGGAAATTGTTGTTGCAGCAAGAAGGGATGATGACGGAGGAAATGATGTTGGAGCATTATATGTTTTATATTTAAATTCAGATGGAACAGTAAAAGCAAATCACAAAATAAATATCACTACTGCAAATTTAACTTCTTACCTTGGACCTGACGATCTATTTGGATTAACTTCATCAAATTTAGGAGATTTAGATGGAAATGGAGTAGATGATCTTGCTGTTGGTGCATTTGGAGATGATGATGGAGGGACAAACAGGGGTGCTTTATATATATTATTTATGAATCAAAGTGCACAAGTAATATCTTCTCAAAAAATAAGTGATATTGAAGGGAATTTCAATGCAAATCTTACGGATGGAGACGAATTTGGTACATTTGTATCTGCAATTAACGATTTAAATTCAGATGGTATAAAAGATATTTTAGTTGGTTCATGGAAAGATGGTCCAGATAATAAAGGCGCAGTTTATGTCATAAATTTGAATACTAATGGAACTGTTAAAGATTACGTAAAAATAAATGAAAATTCTTCCAACCAATTAACTTTAGACACATTAGATGTCTTTGGAGTTGCAGTAACTGAGATTGGGGATCTTGACAACAATGGTGTAACAGATATTGCAGTTGGAGCATTCTATGATGATGATGGTGGACCTGAAAGAGGGGCATTATATATATTATTTATGGAATAACTTAAACCCTCCCAAAACCAGTAAGGGAAAAACCAAAGAAGCCTCAGCTTCAACTTTAACTTTTTGAGCATCACTTTTTATTTTTCCCCAAGATACAGCTTCATCAATAGGGGCTCCAGCATTACTGCCTTCCATTTCAAGTCCCGAATTAATATAAACAGCATATTCACAACCATCTCTAAAAAGTGCAGCATTCGCAATTAAATGCTTAGGAACAGAACCTCCAAGAGCAATAATTCCCATTTTCTCACAGTTAAGAGCAAGATCAGTTACTCGAACTATATAGTCTGTTGTGTCGATTTTAAATGAAGGATTGTTTTTCTTAAAGAAATAAAGCATATCTCCAACAGAGCCATCAGGAAGTGCAGGACAAAAGAAAGGAATTTTATTTTTGTAAGCCCAATATGTAAAACTTGTCTCTTTATTAGGAACATTTTGCAATTCAAGTTCATGCCCCATTTCATAAACAAACTTTTCTATGTCTATAATATCACCTGATTTTTTCTGTAAATCAAGTAAACGAGTAAACAATTTATTCATAAATTCTTCAAAGTAAATATATCTATCATTTGGAATAAAAATATTTCCAGTTCTGTTAATTCCTTCTTCACGCAAATAACTTCCTTGTGCTCTAAATTCCCCTAAAACAAAAGGTTTGAAACATTTTATTATGTCTTCTTCAATTGCTCCAATTGTTGTTGTCAAAACATGTGTTTTTTTATTTTTAACAAGATATTTAATATGTTCACGAACTCCAGATGTTCCCATATTTGATGTAAAGGCAAGAAAAATTGTAGCATTATCCTTTTGCATTTGTTTAACAATTTCAATTGCTTGGCCTAAGTTTGTTGCTTGAAGGCCTGTATTCAAATAACTTTTCAAAAACTCATTTATATCAAATTCAGATTCAAAATCATACCCTTTAATTTCCGGCCATCCTTCAAGAGTATTGGCTTTTTTTAGAATAGTTTCTTTAATGGAACTTTTGCCTTTATCTTGATTTTTTGTGTATCTTGTCATAAAATCTAAGAATTGAGAATTAATTTATATTTAAAAACCTCTCAGTAGAAGATTTTATAAAGCAAATCACATTATTTTTTATCTATAATGGCAGAATCAACACTAGTTGCAGCAGATGAATACCTGAACGCAGGAGTTCATATTGGAACAAAGTATCAAAACGGATATTCAAAGAAATTCGTTCACAAAGCTAGAGCTGACGGTCTTAAAATTTTGGACACAGGAATGATTGATGAAAGGTTAAAAATCTTAATTAATTTTCTTTCAAAATACGAACCATCAGAATTTGCAATCATGGGAAGACGTGAAAATGCAAAAAAACCACTTTCAATGTTTTCAAAAGTAATTGGTTGTGACGTATTTACGGGAAGATACTTACCTGGAAAATTAACAAACGCTTCCCTTGAAGACTTTAAAGAATACAAAGTAGTTATAGTTTGTGACCCTTTAACTGACAAGAACATTTTAAATGAAGCTTTCGAACAAGGATCATTTACCGTTGGATTTTGCGATTCAAACAACAGAACTAATAAATTAGATTTAGTAATTCCAATTAATAACAAAGGAAAAAAATCAATTGGACTTGCATTTTTCCTACTAGCTAAACATTATCTTGTTAACAGAAAAATTATCAAAGAAAAAGAGTTTTCATACACTCTAGATGATTTTGCCGAAGAATAAATCTTCTTTTTTTTAATGTGGCTTTAGTGTAGCCTGGTCTATCATCGGGCGTTTGGGACGCCTGGACCGCGGTTCAAATCCGCGAAGCCACGTATTTTAATTTCTACAACTGCAAACCGAAGCTCGAATATAATGAGACTTTAACACGTGAACTTTGTGAAACTCAGTTATGTATTTTATTTCTAAAATCTAATTATAACTTTAATTTTTATTTTTAATTTATTGGACAAAAAATTTTTTGAATATAATATCAAACCTTTGAAAATCTTTATAAACGAAAACACATTTGTTTTAACTTAGATAAACTTCTAAAAATGGCATCAAATAGAGGAACAGCAGGGCGTTTCGGAACAAGA
>JBFKKL010000034.1:0-7214 GCA_041631255.1 Candidatus Woesearchaeota archaeon
AATCTAATTTAGCTTCTCTTTTCTCTAATTCTTTTTCTAAATCTCTTCTAATTTTTTCATCAAGGTATTTTTTAGAAGCTAATATTTTAGGACTCAACCCTAATTCTCTTGAAATGTCAAAAGTATCTAGAATCTCAACTAAATCAATTTTTGTAGCTAAATCAAAACAATCTCCCAAATCTGCTTCTAAAATTCTTGAATTGGCACATAATGTCATTTCAGGTAATATGTACATCTTTCCATAATGTCCATAAATCGGAGAGGTTTCATATCCATAATTATTAGTTTGTTGTGCCATTTTATATTAATCAAATGTAAATTTATATCTAATCCTGTCTGAACAAACAACTTGTGGGTCACTATGATCCATGGAGTAACGCTCTTTAACTAAGGAAAATCCTGGAAATAAAGTGTACACACTCGTACTTTTAAGTAAACAATATGTTCCTCTTGAAAATTTTGAATTAATAGTAGGAATTTCTCTAGGGTCTATATTTTCTCCTGATACAATATCAAGTTTCACTTCACCATTATTTTTTAATTTTTCCTCAAGTTTTTGGCAAATTCTATTAAATAAAGTATCTTGTACCATTTTACATTAAGAAATTAATTTTTTATTTAAATGTTTTGGTTTATTGTCTTGTAAAAGTAGTTACAATTAGAGATAGATTCTAGTAAAGTTTAAACCACAAGGAAAAAGAAAACTATATAAAGAATTAACAATAGAATATTCTCATCATGGCAGAGTCTAAAGAAAAAATGCTATCTAAAAAGCTCCTTGACAAAGTAGTAGTTAGTAAAGGAGGTAAAAAATTTGGTGAAGTTGGTGATTTAATCTTTGATACAAAAACAGGAGAAATCATTGATTTTACGATCGTTAATCCAACTAAGTACGTTAAAGACGTAAGTTTGGAAAGAGACACTAACGGAGATTATTTAGTTCCGTTTCACTCAGTTATTGCTATGGGTGATTTTGTAGTAATTTCAGAGGAAGATATCCTTTAAATTTTAAAAAGTGGTTAATTTTCGTGACATCATCGAAACTTTAATCGATGTTGGTTTTTATGAAGTTCTGCTTCCTTTTATTCTAATTTATGCAATCACATTTGGTATTTTGCAAAAATCGAATATCTTTAAAGGAGGAGATGGAGATTCACATTCCAAGAATATTAACGCAGTAATTGCATTTGTTTTTGGACTTTTCTTTGTAGCTTCACTTCAAGCAGTTCAACTAATTCAAAGTTTTATTATCCAAACAGTTGTAATTCTGATATTCTTATTAGGTCTTATGATTGTTCTTGGACTTCTTTTTGGAGAAAGTTACAAAAAAGCATTCTTTAATGGAGACGAAATAAAACCTTGGGTAGCAGCAGTTGTCTCAATATTAGTTATATTAATTGCAATTGCAGCAATACTTAGTTTCTTTGGACTTTGGGACACAATAGCATCCTGGTTTGATTCAGGATATGGAAGTTCAGAGACATGGTCAACAATATTTGTTGTTTTAATTATTGGACTAATTTTATACTGGATTACACGCTCAGATAGTTCAAATAAAAAGGATAGCGAGTAAAATTAAAAAAGTTTATAAATAACTAAAAATAAAAAGAAATATGGCAAGATTCAAACGAATAACAGATGTTTACGAGATGAAAGTTTTTACAGATTCAGGGTATTTTTTTGGAGAAATCGAAGAAGCACTCCTTGAAGAGAATAGAATTAAATCATGGAAAATTAAAGCAGTTCCAGGATCTCTTTTATCAAGCAAGGTGAAAGATGCAAAAGGAGTTATTATCCCTCAAAAGTTCTTTAAAGCATTTGGTGATATCATTATTGTTCAAGATGTTGATTTTGGATCTAGTGGTGCTGAAGACGAAGTTTCTTCAGAATAAACCTAATTCTTATGTATACACTAATTATCAATTGTAAACAATACAAAGAAGCATTTTCTAAAGATTTACAAGATTTATTTAAAGCTGTTAAAGATTTGAAACCTTTAGCTAAAAAAAAAGATGTACAAATTATTTTAGCACCTCCCACAATTGAACTAAAAAATAATGCTAAAAATAACTGTATCTGTGCCCAACATGTTGATTATAATGAATATGGAGCTTATACTGGAAACATTACGATTAATTCTTTAAAAGAAATAGAAGTTGGAGGCTCTTTGTTGAATCATAGTGAACATAGAATTTCAGAAGATTTGATAAAAAAAACTATTGAAAAAGCAAATAAAGAAAATTTTCATATTTGTTTGTGTGTTGAAAATTCAAAAGAAGTTTCTAAGTACAAAAATTTAAAACCAAAATTTATTGCAGTTGAACCTCCAGAATTAATAGGTGGAGATATATCAATTTCAACTGCCAAACCTGATTTGATTAAAAAAAGTGTTGAAGCTTCAGGAGATGTTCCACTTTTAATTGGGGCAGGAGTTAAGAATTCACAAGATGTTAAAATAGGGATTGAACTTGGTGCTAAAGGAGTTCTTGTAGCATCTGGAATTGTTAAAGCAAAAAATAAGAAAGAAGCTATTGAAGAACTTTTAAACGGATTTTAAATTTGGTAAACTATTTCTATTTCTTCGGCGCAAACTGGAGTTAAATGCATTTGAATTGAGAATAAATCTCCTTCCTCTTTTATAATTGGGTGAGATGCCAAAAGAGCAAAACAGTCTTTTATTCTAAGTGATTTCAAATAGTTCATGATTTCAATAATTGATTCTCCACTTTGAAATTTAGTAATTCTAACATGATTAAGTGGTTTAGTTTGTCCATTTAAGAACCTTAAAACCTTCTTCTTACAATCAAGAGGAAGAGAATTAATGTGGGGAGTTAAATCGTCTTTTCTTACTGATTTCAATGTATAAACTGGGTTATATGCTCCATTATAATAAATTCCAGAAAAATCATTATTTTCAAACTGTAATTTTTCTTTTAATTGTTCTTTAATCTCATCACCTAAATTTTGCACAGAGAAATAAATGCTCTTTTCAGAATTTCTTAGAGTAATTAAAATTTCTCTTGATAAAGATAATTCATCTAATGCTAAATCATCAATATAATTTCTTAAGAAATCTTGAATATTCTCTTTTTCTTTATGTGAATTATATAGAACAATTGAAAATGCTTTTTTCTCTCCCTCAAAAGATTCATGAAGTAAAACTCTTTTTCTTAAATTTTTAAAATTATAACTACAATAATCTAGAAGTTCAGAACTATCATTACATAATTTTTCATCACAAAAAATTTGAGCAGCATTTTTTGAATTCTCATTAAATGTTACTTCTTTGTAAAACCCTTTAAGAAAGTCAGGTCTTTCAAATGATAGTGAAGAGCTTTTTTGAACACTACAATTCCAAATGCTTTCTTTTTTTTCTTCAACTAGAAATAAATTATTTTCATATTCATAAAAATTATAATCTGGTAATATATAAGTTTCAAAAATATATTTTGTAACGCCTGTTATTCCAAAAACACAATTATGGTGATCTATTAATTCAAATAAAATATCTTTCAACTTTGATGAGACATCACAGAGAGGTTTTTTAATTTCTTCATATGTACAGTTAATTAGAAATTTTTTGAATCCTCTATCTTTGTAATAAAGTGCAGTCATTGCAATTGAATCTATACTACCCGAAAAATCACAGTCAATTTGAACAAAAACTTCACCTGGATTTTCACATGTTTTTGTTTTTTCAGGAAGAATTATATTAAGATTTTCACTCATTACTAAAACTCTCTATACACTTGTTTTTATACTTTTCGGATAAGGAGCAAATCTCTTCATTTTTTAGAGCAATTGCTAATGAATAATAACACCTTCCTTTATCCTTCGAATTTTCACAATTTAGAATATTTTTTGAACTAAATGCTACATTAAATACACAGCCATCACTTTCATTTATTTCTAAACATAAAACGCTGTTATTTGTTTTTACTGCAATATTATTATAACACTCAGATTTTAAATTTGTCATTTCACAAAGACTTGAATCTAAAGTTATCTTTGATGCTTCAAAAATACATAAATTTTCATTTAAAGATGAAGAGCAAATAGTTGGATCTTTTTTTTCTTTTAATAAATTAATAAAACAAGAGTCATCATTTGGGTCGCATAAATTTTCTGCAGGAATTGAACTTTGGTATGCAAAAACAGAAACATAAATTAGAAGTAATAATGTAGTTGCCAAAAGTGTTTCTTTTAAAACTTTCATTTTGATTTCTCCTTAAGTGAACTTCCTCTTATTTTTTTAAGTTGAAAATAACTAATTGCAACTAATAGGATTCCTGTAAAAAGTATTATAAATCTTAGAAAGTAACTTTGAATTGTTCCAATATCAAGAGGAATTGAAAATGAAATTAAAAGACACCAAAAACCAGCCGAGATAGTTAACCAATAATAAAATGTAGAAATTGTTTCCCTGTATAAAACTCCTGTTAAAAATACTCCTGTTAAAAATCCAAAAAGGTGAGCAACATTTCCTATAACAGCACCACCTGTTCCAAATGGACTTAATATTTCTGTCAAAAGAAAGCTTCCTGTAAAAAAGAAACCTAAAAGTAAGATAAGTGGAATTTTTATAAGTCCAAATAATCTCATCGACATTAAAGGTTCTCTCATTAAGAGTCCACCAAAAATTCCAAATATTCCTGCACTAGCACCTAAGACAAATCCATTATCTATAAGTAATAAACTCTCAGTCAAATTACCAACTATTGCAGATAATAAAAAAATAAGAAGAAGTTTTAATGAACCTACAAATTTTTCAAAAACAAGGCCCAAAAACAAAAGTAAAAGAGAGTTAGTTATAAGGTGAAGGAGTGTAAAATGAACAAAAATAGAAGATAAAACATTTCCAAAAAGTATGTTTTGAGAATTTATTGAATAAAGTAATAGGTAGCTAAATGGAAAATTTTGAAGTGATGCTAAAAAATATGTTAAAACAAACATTAAAATAAGTGATAAAGTAATAATTGGAATTCTGGAGTGAACTTGTAATTTTTCTCTTAAACTTTTAGCATCTTTATTATCTCCTCTCTTTAATTCTTCATCAAGATAATTAAGAGCTTTACTAACGTCTTTGCTTTCATGTAGCGCAATTAATGCTAGATAATAATTAATATTTTTATATGATGGGTCTAGTTTTAGAATTGATTCAAGAGTTCTTTTTGCTTTAGAATAATCTGAGTTATTATAATGAAATTCTGCAATTTTTAATTCCGCTTGAACTTCTTTTTCTTTATTTTCTTCTTTTTGAGCTTTATGAAGTTCTTCTAAAAGTTTCTGAAACTCATCCGACATAAATTTTTTCTATTAAATTAGTTTAAATAATTTTGTTCCTCAATATTTATAAACAAGTTTTCTTTACCTTTAATTATGAATATCTCACTTTCAGAGAGAATTAAGCTTAAAAAATTAATTAAGCAGTTGAAATCATATAGGGGAAGACACACTGAACTTGTTAGTGTTTACGTTCCTCCTGGATTTGAACTAAGTAAAATAATTCAATCCCTAGCTGATGAACAAGGAACAGCAACTAACATTAAAGATCAAAAGACTTCAAAATCAGTAATTTCAGCACTTGAAAGGATGATTAGAACTTTAAAGACATTCGATAATACGCCTACAAATGGTCTTGCAATTTTTTCAGGAAATGTTTCAGATAGAGACAACATTCAAGACTTTCAAGTATTTTGGATTGAACCTCCTGAGCCAGTTAACTTAAAACTTTATAGGTGTGATCAGAAGTTTATTGTGGATCCTCTTGAAGAGCTCGCTGCAAATGAAACAGTTTATGGACTTGTAGCAATCGACAAAAGTGAAGCCACAGTTGGACTTTTAATAGGATCAACTATTAAAGTAGTTAGATCATTAAATTCAACTGTTCCGGGAAAATTTAAAACAGGTGGTCAGTCAGCCCAAAGGTTTGAGCGTATTCGTGAGGGTGCTGCTATTGAGTTTTACAAGCGTGTTGCAGACGTTTTAATTCAAGAATTTACTTATATGAAAGAACTTAAAGGAATTATTGTTGGAGGTCCTGGAACAACTAAACAGAATTTTGTTGATGGGAATTACATCAATGAGCAAATTAAAGCGAAGATTTTAGGTATTAAAGATGTAACTTATACTAATGCATTTGGACTAAAGGAACTCTCTGATGCTGCTGAAGACATATTAGCAGAAAGTGAAGTTGGTGAAGAGAGGAAAATTCAAGGTGAGTTTTTGAGAACTTTAGGAACAAAACCTGACTTTGCAACTTATGGAGTTAAAGGTATAACTGAGGCTTTAAACATGGGAGCAGTTGATAAATTAGTTTTAATTGAGAGCATGGTAACTGATAAACAACTTGAAGAGTTTAGTGAGCTATGTGATAACTCCCGATCAGAACTACACTTAGTAACTGATAAAACTCCTGAAGGTGTTCAACTTAAAGGCCTAGGTGGGATGGGAGCTATTTTAAGATACCCCGTACATAGTTAACTATTTCTTAGAAAACTCACCAATAACTTTAATGTAATTTTTTAAAGAATAAAGTGTTGCGCATTCGTATGCTGTGTGATAGTGTATAGTTGGAATTTGTATTGTTATCCCATTATATTTTCCCTTGGACACATGAGAAATTCTTCCAAGTTCAGTTCTTCCCGTTTGTGAGGATTTTAAATTATAGGGAACATTATTTTCTCTTAAATATTCTCTTAGTTTTGTATACATTTTAAAATCAAAGTCGCCATGTTCATCACCTTCTCTAATTGTAATAAAGCCTCTTTCAAAGTCTTTAATGTGCTCATAAGGAGAAGTATCTAAAACCAAAAGTGGAAGGGGTTTCTCTTTAGTATCTTGATACTCAATTACTTGTTTGTAACTTGTGCCAATTTCTTCTCTTGTTGTAAAAATTATTTCATGTTTGAAATCTGTAGTTTTTAGAAAGTAATACAAAACAGCTGCTGATATTACATTATCTATTTGGCCCCAAAATAAGTTTCCTTTAATCTTAACTTCAGGTTTTATCATGAAAACTCTTTCTTGTTTTTTTGTAGGTTTAGTAAATGAAAAATAAACTTTTTTTGATTTATAATCTGTAAGTGGTCTTTCAACTGTATATGTATTTGATTTCTTTGTTGTTTGTGGATTGTAAGCTATAAATTCTTCTTTTGAATACCTTAGAGCTGCAACAAGGTAGTGTTCGTAATGTTCGTATTTGAAAGGTAAAT
>JBFKKL010000035.1:0-7050 GCA_041631255.1 Candidatus Woesearchaeota archaeon
AGCTCTTAGAATCATTCTTCCGATTCTTCCAAAACCATTTATTGCGACTCGAACTTTTTTACCACTAGAAATTTCTTCTTTAATTTCGTGTAATGTATTTTCTGACATAATAGTTTTTTAATTAAATTTCAGTTAAAGATTTAGTATTCTTTGGGAGTGGTTCTAATGAAGAATTATTTTTAATTCTTCTAATCTTTTACTTACTTTTTCTTTGTTTTCTCCTTCCAAAGTTAATCTTACTAGAGGTTCTGTGTTTGACTTTCGGATATTGAACCATGTGTCAATTAAGTCAAATGAAACTCCGTCTATTTGTGATATAATATGCTCTTTGTATTTTTCTCTTAATAGGTTTATTTTTTCGTCAGAATTTTCTAATTTAATATTAATTTCTTCAAGTTTGAAGTAATGAGAGTATTTTTTTTCAAGTTCAATAATGTTTAATTCTTCTCCTTTAAGTAACATCTGCGCTAGAATTTTTAAGAAGAAAATAGTTGCAATATCTGGATTGTCAAGATAATTAAACTCTTTGAAAAATAGATGTCCTGAGAGTTCTCCTCCAAAAACGCAACCATTTTTTCTCATATAATCTTGGTAAAATGCTCTTCCAACTCTCATTTTTTCAAGATGAATATTCTTTTCTTTTGCAATATCTTCTAAAGTTCTGGATCCTCTTAAATCGCACACGAAATTGTTATTAGTTTCATCTGCAAAAAAATCTATAAATAGTCCTAAAATTATGTCCATTTGTATGTAGTTGGTTTCTTTGTCATAAATTCCAATTCTATCTCCGTCCCCATCGTAAACTATTGTGAATTCTCCTTTGTTTTCTTGTTTTTTTAAATATGTTTTAGCGTTTGGTGGGTCTGGCGAGAATTCAGGGAAGTTTCCATCTAATTCGTCAAGTAAGAATTTAGCCTTGGACATTTTTTCTTTAATTAAAGGTTTAACCGCCTGTGAAGTCATACCTGATGAAAAGCAAAATGAACAATCAATTTCTTTTATTTTGTTCTGTTCTTCTTCTGTTAGAAGTTCATCATATTTTTTTTTAAGATAATCGATATATTTCTCTAAAGTCTCTGTTCTCTCAAAATTTTCTAAATTAAAAGTTAAAAGCTTATCTTTCATATTTTGATATATTTCTTTTCTATTTTCTTTATCTTTTTCAACAATTTCACCCAACTCTTTAAGTCCATTTCTTGTATCGAAACTTTCTAAATCTAGCATTATTTTGAACCCGTTGTATTCTTTTGAATTATGTGATGCTGTAACTAAAATTCCTGTTTTGCAACCTTCAAATAAGGAGTGATAGAAATTAGGAGTTGAGAGATAACCTTGGTAGGTTACTTCAACATTAGCATCTGTTAGGCCTTTCATTAGAGCAACAGAGAGAGATTTATGAGAGATTCTTGAATCGTGAGCTATTTTGCATTCTTTAATATTTTTCATTTTTGCAAGATAATACCCAATTAAGTAAGCTTTTTCATCACTAAATTCTTTATTGTAGATTCCTCTTACATCATAAGCTTTGAATATTGACATAATTGGAATGTATTTATTGATTATTTAAAGTTTAAGTTTAACTTTTGTGTAATTTTCAGTTAAATTACTGGAAATCTGTACATCGAAAGCCTTATGAATTGCAGATTCTTGTGATAGGTTCCCAAACTAATGTGATGATTAAAAAAATGAAAGATAAATTAGGTGGATGGGCTTTTTTAGGAGGTTTAATAATTGCAGTTCTTATTTCACTTATGTATGCAAATTCCGCTACTATGCCATGGTGGGTTGTACCTGTTCTTGCAATTTTAGGGCTTATAGTTGGTTTCTTTAATATTAGTGAAAAAGAAGTTACGTTATTTTTAGTAGCTTCCATAGCCTTTATGGTAAGTTTTGGATCATTAAGCTCTGTAACATCTTTGATGGGAAATACGATTGGAAACTTTTTCAGTACGCTCTTTAGATTATTAGGAGCATTTATTGCGCCTGCAGCAGCGATTAACGCCATTATGGCGATTTATCACATATCAAAGGATTAACTTTCCTTTGATTTTTTCTTTGAGAAAATTTATAAATTGTTTAAAGTTTATTCTATTTAGTTGCACTTGTAGTTCAACGGCTAGAATCCCGGCCTTCCAAGCCGGTGATCTGGGTTCGAATCCCAGCAGGTGCAGTTAAGGATTGCCTAACTTTGTTTAGGAAGGCCTTTATTTTTTTGATGAAAATTTTTAATTCTAGATAGTATTATATATAATAAGCTTTAAAAAGTGATTTTCATTCTTTTTTAGTATCTGTAAAAAATGGCAGAGCTTAAAAGGGAATATGTAATCCCACTAAGGAGAAAAACAAGATTTGCTCCAAAGTGGAGAAGAAGTAAAAAAGCTGTTGCCGTTGTCAAAGAATTTGTGAGACATCACATGAAATGCGACAACGTCATACTTTGCAAAGAGCTTAACGAGTCTTTATGGGAGAGAGGTTCAAGACATCCTCCAGGAAAGGTTCAAGTAACTGTTCTAAAGAACGAAGTTGCTGGTGTTGAGAGAGTACTTGTTAATCTAACAAGCGCTGGTGTTGCTGAACAAGCTAAATTGTATGAAACTGTAAAACCTCAAGTAGCTAAAGAAACTAAAGCTAAAGAAGAAGTTCAGGAAGCTGAAGTAAAAGAAGTTGCTGATGAGAAAGCAGAAGAAGTAAAAGAAACACCTAAAAAAGAAGAAGCTAAAAAAGCTGCTCCAAAAAAAAAGGAGGAAAGTAAAAAATGAGTAAATTAGCTGAAGAGTTAAAAAAGGTTAAGGAAATTGAAGCTCCAACTTGGGCTGCTTTTGTTAAAACTGGTGCTCATAAGGAAAGAACTCCATCTCAAGATGATTGGTGGCATTTAAGATCAGCTTCACTATTATTGAAAATTCAAAAGTATGGTCCAGTTGGAACAAATAAACTTTCAAAACAATATGGTGGAAGAAAGAATAGAGGTTACAAACCTGATATTAAATATGCTGGTTCAAGAAACATTATTCGTAAATCACTTCAACAATTGGAAAAAGCTGGTTTAATTAAACAAGTTAAAGATCCAAAATCAGGAAAAGTTCTAACTAAAAAAGGAAAAGAACTTTTGGGGAAGGTGAATTAAGATGGAAGGAATTATTGTAAATTACAGGAGAGGTAGAAAAACTCAAACTACTAATCAAATGGTTATAACAATCCCAGGAGTTGATAAGGAAGCTGCTTTGAAACTAGTAGGTAAGAAAGTAGTTTATACTTGTGAAGGTAAATCAAAGAAAACTATTTCAGGGACAGTTTCAGCAGCTCATGGAAACAAAGGAGCTGTTAGAGCTCATTTTGAAACAGGTATGCCTGGACAAGCAATTGGACAAAAGGTGGTGATTAACTAAAAATGGCTAAACTTAGAAAATGGGTTGCTTATAGAAAGATTGAAAGGTCATACTGTAGGTACGCTAAAAAAGTTAGAAAGAAGGCTTTTGTTAAATCAAGACCAGGTAAAAAAGTTATTAAGTTTGACATGGGAGATCTGAAAGGAGGAGCTGACCAGTTCCCTCTTTTATTACAGTTAACTTCAAAAGATGCTGCTCAAGTAAGAGCAAATGCTATTGAAGCTGCTCGTCAAACTTCACTTAGAAAACTTGAAGAAAAATTAGGAAGACAAGGATTTCACTTTAAGATTTTGATGGTTCCACACCACACAATTAGAGAGAATCCACTTGCTGCTGGAGCTGGAGCTGATCGTTTATCAACAGGTATGAAACACTCTTTTGGTAAAACAATTGGGACAGCTGCTAGGGTTGAAAAAGGAAAAGTAGTTATGGAGTTAGCTTTACCTGCTAAAGAAGAGAACTTTGGTCGTGAAATTTTAGCTAGGGCAAGTAAAAAACTTCCAATTAGAACAACCGTAGTTGGAGTTACAAGAAAAGCTAAGGAACTTACTAAAGAACAGCTTGAAGCAATTGCAATTGAAAAAGAAAAAATTGCTAAGCAAGAAGCTGAAAGGCGTGCTAAGCAAGAAGCTGAAGCAGCTGCTAAAGAAGCTAAGAAAGAGTAAATTCTTTCTGAAACTTTTTAAAGAGAGGTTTATTGATTTATTTATTGGCTCTATGGTCTAGTCTGGATATGACAACAGCCTTCTAAGCTGTGGGTCGGGGGTTCGAATCCCCCTGGAGCCGTTTACTTTAATTTGGAAATCTTTTTAAAGGATTTTTAAATCTCTTAATTAGGCAAGGAGACTTGCGTTATTTTACACATCCTCCGTTGGTGTAGTCCGGCCAATCATTTCGGCCTTTCGAGCCGAGGACCTGGGTTCAAATCCCGGACGGAGGGCTTTAATTATTCTAAACAAATATATTTAAATTCAGATTAAGTTTAATTTATATGAAAAAAGATATTTTTCTCTCAATTATTGTACCTGTATTTAATGAAGAGAGAATATTAGAGAGAAATCTAATTAAAATTATTGAGTATTGTAAATCTAATTTTAAAAAATATGAAGTCCTCTTAGTTGATGATGGTTCATTGGATAGAACTGTTGAAATTTGTGAAAAATATTCTAACTCAAAAATATCTTTTTTAAGGAATTCAAAAAATCTTGGAAAGGGATATTCAGTTAGGAAAGGAGTTTTAAGAGCAAAGGGGGACTATATATTCTTTACAGATTGTGATTTGTCAACACCTATTGAAGAGTTAGGTAGTTTTTTGAAATTAATTTTAGTTAACGATATTGTTATAGGCTCAAGGGCACTTAAAAACTCTAAAGTCAAAACTAGATTTTCTAAAAAACTTTTGGGAAGAGTTGGAAATCTTTTAATTTCATTTTTTGTTAAAGATATAAAAGATACTCAGTGTGGTTTTAAATTATTTAGAAAAGATGTTGCAAAAAAAATATTTTTAAAACAAACAATAAAAAGATGGGGATTTGACTTTGAGATATTATTTATTGCTCAAAAATTTAATTTGAAAATAAAAGAGGAACCAGTTAAATGGATTGAAGATAAAAATAGTAAAGTTAAGTTATTAGATTATCCAAAGACATTATCTGATCTTATTAAAATTAAATTAAATGATTTTGGAGGCAAATATGATTAAAATTTTTTTTAGGAAAAGTAACTTACTTATGATTCTAGTTTTTTTCTTTTCTACAATTTTTTATCTGTGGCAACATTATTTGGGTGTTTCATGGGATTTTGCAAGTTATGTTTTGAATGCAAAATATTTATTTGACTCTGGAAATTACTTTGAGATATTAAGGCCTCCAGTTGTACCACTTTTATTATGGTTTTTCCACCTATTTTTTGGTTGGATTCTAGCTGAATATATTTTTATTATATTTGTGTCTTTTTTATTTTTTTATTCTTCTTATAAACTTTCAAAAATATTAAAATTTAACCCACTACTTTTTTACGTTCTCTCTCTTAGTTTTTATACTTTGAGATATGGACTTGTAAATGGTACGGAATTATTATCAATAGTTTTCTTAGAATTAAGTTTATTGTATTTACTTTCAAATAATTATTTTTCAGGTTTCTTTATGGGATTTAGTGCACTCACAAGATATACAGGTCTTGTATTTTTCCCAATCCTATTTTTTCATAAAAAAATTAAAAATGTATTAATATCATTATTTCTTTTTGGATTTACTTTTGTTCCTTGGTTTATTTATAACTTTTATAAAACAGGAAATTTTTTTACAAGTATTGCGGATCAATATGCAAATAATATTCTTTACAGAAGTTATATTTCACAAGATATAGTCTTTAATCATTTTGTGCAAGTTTTTGGATTTTTATTTTTATTTTGCTTGTTTGGTTTTTTTATTGTTTTTTTCAATTTGATATTAAGTGTAAGAGATTATAGGAAATTTAATTTCATTAATTACATTTTAGATAACAGAGTTCAAATAGTAATGCTTTGTTTATTTATCTATTCAATATTTAGTTATGCTTCAATTCCAATAAAAAATCAAAGGTATTTGTTTACCTTGATTTTACCTATTGCTTATTTTTCTTATGTTAGTTTACATTATCTTTTTAGCACTTTTTTTTCGAACTTGACTAATAAAAAATTTTTATTGAATTTTTTGATTTTATTATTGTTTTTATTTAATATTACTTATGCTTTTCATATTGAAAATAAATATAATGAAGTTGATATTTTAAAATATGAAAAAGCAATTAATAAAATTCATGAATTGAATCTGACTAAAAACAGTATTAGGTCCAATGAATGGGTTTATCTCAATTACCTAGGTTTAGACACCCTCCCTTTTCCTATGGAGAAAGAAGTTATAGGTAGTATTAAGAATGGAGAAAAAACTGTATTGTTTCGAGGGATTGCAGATCCTGAGTATACTCAAGATTCTGAATTTATAGGTTCTTTATTAAAAATTTATGAAAGTGATTTATTTATTATAATTGGGGATATTAATATTAATTCTAATAGTTCTAAATATGATTTGACTTATTTGGAATCTACTAAAATTTATGCAGAGAAATATTTGGAGAAAAATCTAAATATTAATCCATGTTTTATATTGTTTCAATCGATTCAAATTGTAGAGATGGCGTGTAATTTTGTGAATTTCAACAACTTTTCTTTAGATCAAAACAGGGAAATTTCCTAAGTTAAGAGAGGTTAATAATTTATAAATATACATTTTTTATTTTAAATGTGAAGAAATTTATTGCCGAAATTAAAAAAATTAATATTTTTAATCCAATTGATTGGTATCATTTATTTTCAAGACTTAGGTTTATTCATTTTTTTTTGGTGGGTGGAACAGGAGTTTTACTTAATATTTTCTTAACTGCTTTTTTCACAGAATTCATATTTGGAAGAGAGATGTATTTTTACGCATATCTAATTGGTCTTTTTGCCAATTTAAGTTATAATTTCATATTTCATACTTTATTCACATTTAAGACAAAGGGTAGACATTCATCAAGATTTTTTTATTTTATAATATATAATCTTTTAATGAGTTTTTTTCAAGCCGTAATTATCAATTATTTAGTTGATTTAATCGGTGTTGACTATTATTTATTTGTA
>JBFKKL010000036.1:0-6976 GCA_041631255.1 Candidatus Woesearchaeota archaeon
AAAAAATAAAAGAAATTAAACCTGCAATGTTTGTTGGTCAATCTAAAAAAGGAGATAGTGGAATGTCTCAAAAAAAGCAACAAGAATTAATTAATGAGTTTAGAGAAGGAAAAGTAAACACTCTAATCTCAACTTCTGTTGGTGAGGAAGGACTTGACATACCTAAAGTTGATTTAGTAATATTCTATGAACCTGTCCCTTCAGCAATTAGGACAATTCAAAGAATTGGAAGAACTGGAAGATTCAAAAAAGGAGAAGCATTTATTTTGCAAACTAAAGGTACAAGAGACATAATTAACAGACATGTTGCATCAGCTAAAGAGAGAAGAATGTATAAAGCCCTTGATGAAATCAAAACGCCTAAAAAAGAAGTTAAAGGCTTAAAACAATTTCTTGAAGAGAAGAAAGAACCTCCTAAATTAGAAGTAGAAAGAGACGAGAGAATCCCCATACTAGTTGATAGTAGAGAAAATAATGACTTACTAAAAGCACTCTACAAAAGCGAAGAGATTAAAGTTGAAGCAAAAAAATTAGAAATTGGAGACATCATTATAACTGATAAAATAGCAATTGAAAGAAAAGCGAAAATTGATTTCATTAACTCCCTTCTTGACAAAAGATTATTCCCACAATTAATTGATTTGGCCAAAAACTTTCAAAGGCCAATTCTAATTTTAGAAGGTGAAGAAAACATTTATTCAGTTAGAAATTTAAAACCCGAAATGATTCGTGGAGCTCTTGTCGCTGTTGCAGTAGATTTAAGAATCCCAATTATTGAAACAGCCAATTTAAATGAAACATCCCAAATGATTACAACAATTGCCAAAAGAGCAAAGAAAGATAAAAAAGATATATCTCTAGCAGGAGTTAAAACTGCATACTCTGAAAAAGAAGAACTTGAAAAATTCGTATCATCTATTCCTAAGATCAATGTAGTTACTGCAAAATCTCTTCTAAAACATTTCAAATCAATTGAAAAACTTGTTAATGCAAAACAAGAGAAACTAGAAAAAGTAGAAGGTGTTGGAAAAACAAGAGCAAAATCCCTAAAAGAGTTCTTTGAGCGAGAATACATGTAACAAAAAGCTTTATAATAAATGACAATTCTTTTTTACTATGGATTTATGGAATTACGCTAAACAATCAACATTGTTCTTTTTTCCAAATAAAGAAAAAAGTAAAAAATATGTTTTAGAAAAAGCATCACTAAGTGATGGACTAATTTGGTACGCAATTTCTATGCTAATATCATTACTTTTAACTCCTCTTGGATTATTCTTTGGATTAGATATTTTTCTAAGAGCACTTTTAGGAGTTATCCTAGTTGGAGTCGGAGCACTTGCAGGAATTTTAATTTACTTTTCTTTAATTCATCTTTTTTATCTATTAATGGGTGGAAAAGGAACATTTAAAGACACAATTAGAATTATGCTTTCTATTAGTTTTGGATTTCTAGTTTACACATCACTTGCGGTAATATTTTCCGTAATAACTTTAGGGTTTGGAGCTATAATTGGATATCCTGTTTTGATTCTTTCATCATATTGGTTCTACTTTGTATCAATTGTAACACTTGGTGAAAAACATAAATTATCAAATTTAAAAGCATTTTTAGGGTTCAATCTACCACTCATAATCTTTTTTGCAATAATGATTTTCATCTTCTTTATTATGACAATATTAGGAGTAGGAGCACAAACATATTATTAGAATGAAAAAAGATAAAAAATTTGAAGACGTTCATTGGGCAGATAATTCTGCTAAAAGAGTACTTGAAGTATTTCCAAATGAAAAAGAATATACAGTTGCTAGTGGAATAACTCCTAGTGGTTATATTCACGTAGGAAATTTTAGGGAAGTTATAACTTCTGAAATGGTTAGAAGAGCACTAATCTCTAAAGGGAAAAAAGTAAGGTTTCTTTATTCTTGGGATTCATATGATGCATTTAGGAAAGTTCCTAGTGATGTTCCAAAAGAATGGGAAAAATATCTAAGAATGCCTGTTGGACAGGTGCCTTCACCTTTTGGGAAAGGAACATATGGAGAACATTTTATTAAAATATTTGAAGAAGATGTTAAAGTTTTTAATTTTCCAATTAATTTTCAAAAACAACACGAATTGCAAACCTCAGGAATTTATGCAGATTCAATTAAAAAAGTCCTAAATAATAAAGACATAGTAATTGAAGAACTAAACAAATATAGGGGAGAAGATCAACAATTACCTGAAACTTGGATGCCTATTGATTTATATGATGATGAAACAAAAAAAGACACAAATAAGATTCTTGACTTCGACGGAGAATATACTTTAACATACACAAACGAAAATGGAAAAGAAAAATCTGTAAACTTCAAAGAAGATCCTAGAGTAAAATTAAGGTGGAAAGCTGACTGGCCAATGAGGTGGAATTACTATCAAGTTGACTTTGAGCCCGGAGGAAAAGATCACTCAACACCAGGATCGTCATATACTGTTGGTCAAGATATTGTTAAAAGAATTTTTGGAAGGGAACCTCCAGTTTATACAATGTATGATTTTGTTAAATTAAAAGGAGTAGGAGGTAAGATCTCATCTTCAAAAGGAGGAGCACTTAGAGTTAAGGATTTACTTGAAGTTTACACTCCTGAAATGGTATTATTTTTCTTTGCTGGAACAAGACCTAACTCAGAAATAGACATTTCATTTGACTTAGATGTGATAAAAAACTACGAAGATTTTGACAAAATAGAAAGATTATATTTTGGATTAGAAGAAGAAAAAAATCCTAAACAACTTGCAACTAAAAAAAGAGCCTATGAATTATCACTTGTTAATGGAGTTACTATTCCAAAAAAAATACCATTTCAGCCCTCATTTAGACATTTAACAACAGTATTACAATCTAATGATTTTGATATGAAAAAGGTTGAGAAATATTTCGAAAAAGAAATCAAAACTGATTTTGACAAGATGAGATTAAAGGAAAGAGCAATTTGCGCTAAGAATTGGTTAGAAACATATGCACCTGAGGACCTGAAATTTTCACTTAACACCGTCCTCCCAAAATTAGGTAAAGAAGAATCTGAAATCATAAAAGATCTAAAGAAATACCTTGAAGAAGCAAAAAGCCCTGAAGAACTTCAGTTAAATTTCAAAAAACTAACTGAAAAACATAATATCTCCGTTAAAGAATTTTTTGTTTTAACTTACAGCATATTAATTGGAAAAGAAAAAGGGCCAAGGTTAGGTAACTTTATGTTTGATAATAAAGAAAAGATATTAACACTATTTAAAAAATAAACTCCCAAATCACAATGTTTATAAATAAGTAGTTGTTAGGTAGTAGTAACAATAAGTATACTAAATTAAAAATGAATGCAAAACTACTATTCCAATGGCTAATTGTGCTAATCCTTACATTAGGAACAGCTCACGCAGCTACTTTTTCAGTAAGTCCATCATCAGTAAATGAGGGTTCAGTTGACCTATCAACGGCCAAAGAAAACACATTTACTGTGACAAACAACGGTAATTCAACACTAAACTTGTCAATTTCAAAAAACAATTTAAATTCTGGATCAAACATAATCGCATTAAGTTTAAATGACACTTCCCTTTCAATTCCAGCTGGAAGTTCAAAAAATTTTAAAGTTTCATATTCAACAGGAACTGATGAAGAAACATTTACTGGAAATGTTACTTTAACTGATAATTCAAACTCATCAAATGCAATTGTTATTCCATATACTGTAACTGTTCAAGATCCTTCAGGAGCTAAACTTGAAATCATAAATGAGCCAAATAATGATAAAATTATATTCAGAACTGACATCACAGATGATATAGATGACTCATTTAGACTTAAAAACACTGGAAATGTTGATTTAACAAACCTAAAAATTGAACTAAAAGGAGATTTAAATGGTAAAGATGGAAATGAGAGAATTGATGAAAGTGATATTGACTTAGAATTTGATAGAGATGATAATGATGAACAAAGTAGACTTACCCCTACTAACACAATTAGAGTAGAAGTTGACATTAATATTGATAGAAGTGAATTGGAACTTGACACTTATGAAGGTGAATTTGAAATTAGAACTGATCAAAGAACTTTCATTTTCGGACTTGAAGTTGAAATTAGGGGCGGAAATGAAGAAATTACAATTAGATATCTCGGAGGAGACAGAATAGAAGTTAGAGAAAAAGCTGGTGAAAGAATTGATGATATTGAATTCATTGTTGATAACACAGGAGACTTTGACTTAAATGATCTTGAAATTGTTGTTAGAGATCCTTTAAAAGGTCAAAATGGGAAAACATTTCCAACTAGTGCAATCTCATTCAGACCTAATTCATTAGATTTAAAAGATGGTGAAGACGATGAGGTTGAATTAATTGTAAACATTCCTGATAACCAAGCACCTGGAACGTACAACGGAGAAATTTCAGTATTAGACTCTAATGGTGACGAATTAGAAGATATCGGTTTAGAAATAAAAGTTGTAGGTGACGTCTTTATTGACACATCAAGTTATGAAGGACTAAATAAAGAATATAAACCTGGTGACATTGTTACAATTAGATTTGACGTAGTAAATGATGGAACACAACTTTACAGAAATGTTAAAGTAACTGGGAAACTTGAAAATATTGACGCTTCAGACTCAGAAGTTAGTGATACAACTTCAACATTTGCTATGGATGTTGGAGATAGATCAACTAAAACATTAAGATTTACATTACCAGACGATACTAGATCAGGAGAAATAACTTTAGTAATTACTTTAGATTTTGATGATCAACAAGACGAAGAAATAGAAAAAATTAAAGTTGTAAGACCTGAGCACAAAGTGATGATAGAAAGTTTTTCATCAACTCCATCAAACCCTAAATGTGATGATCAATTGTTTTCATACATAAAAGTAAAGAACGTTGGAGAAAATGAAGAAACAGTTAAATTTACAGTAGAAGTTGAAGGAACTGGATCAATACAATCAGGAATTCATGAAATCGGAGTAGATGAAATTGAACAAGAAAGTTTCATCTTAGATATCAAAAACATCGAGCCTGGAAACTATAATGTTTTATACACTATTTCATATACAGGAGAAACAGTTACAAGAGAAAGTATCCTAAAAGTTCAAGAATGTAAAGATTCAACTGTTGGCGGAATTGATGTCAAACCTGAAAAACCTAGTACGGGAGACAATACTGATTCAAGCGATTCAGTAAGTATCTTCGGAGGAAATTTTGATAAAACAACTGTTCTACTTGGAACAGGACTTGGAATTGTTGCAATTCTAATCATTGTAAGTTTATTTTTCATATAAACTTTATTCTTCTTCGTAACCATAAGAAGTTACAACAATAGTTTTAATTCTTTTATCTAGTATATCTAAATATCCTTTATACAATACTTCTGGAGCTCCTTTCAATAGAGAGTGTTTAACATTTTTTTTAGCCTCATCTTGATGATATGCTCTCATTTCATTATTAACAACACTATGCCTTTTCACATCAAATTTTTCATTAAATAAATAGTATTGATTTATGTTTTCAGATCTTGGAACCTTAATAAATAGTTTATTTGAATCAAACACTTCAAGAGGTATCTTCCAAACCTTCATCTTTGATTTAAGAACAAGTTTTTTCTCTGCAGAATTTCCTTTCAAAAAAACCGCCCTTGAATCAAATATTCTTTGTGGATTAATAGTTAGAAAAAACAAAACCTCTCCTCTTTTAATTTCTTCAGGCAAACCTTTGATAACCAAATTCACATCATTCCCATTTGCCAGATGTTTGTTTTTTAGTTCTTCATAATCAGCATTAGAAATTTTATTTTTAAGATCAAAAAATGGATATAATATATTGCCCCTCATTTCCCTATCTGGATAAAAATGATATAAATAAATTTTTTTTGCACCAAACATATACTTTTAGAAAAATCTAGTTATTTAAACTTTTCTTTAAAAATAAGTAAAGGCCTTCCCAAACGCTTTGTTGGGCAATCCTTAAGTGAGCCTGGCCGGAGTTGAACCGGCGACCTTCGCCTTGTAAGGGCAACGTCATAACCACTAGACCACAGGCTCGCGATCAATTGTACTTAAAATAAACTATAATCCCTTTATAAAACTTATTTTTTGTAAGTGCGGTATCCGAGATTTGAACTCGGGACCTCAGGCTTTCTTAGTTATCTAAGAGAGCACATTCACAGGAAGTACCAACTTAAGCGTTGAACTTATAAGACCTGCGCTCTAACCAGGCTGAGCTAATACCGCATTATTAACTCAAAATCTGCAATGACCGGGATTCGAACCCGGATCGCCAGCTTGGCAAGCTAGAATCTTAACCATTAGACTATCACTGCAATAAAGAAAATGTTTAGATTTAGTTTTATAAACTTTTTCCAATAAAGAAATTTGAAGAATTAAAGCAAATTATTTTAAAAAACAAATATTTGAGATAATAAGAAAACAAATGAAATTTAGTTTAAGAGCATCAATTGAACAAGGTTTTCTAGGTCTAATTGATACAGCACTCCCTATTGCAATAATTAATTTAACTGGAGGAATGATGAACGCAATTAAAGCAGGCCTTATTCAATTCTTTTTAACTTTTACAATGATTTTTGTAAATACAGTTATTTTTCAATACTTCTACACAACTAAAAAAACAATTCTTGCAATAATAATTCCAACTCTTTTAACAACTACCTTATCTTTTCTAATACATACCGTTGCAAAATCTCCTGAACCATTATTTTCTGCAATTGCAGTGTTTATAATGGCCTTATGGTATTATTTAATTTTAAAAGTTCTTTCCGATAAATACAATACTATCTCGATAACCAAACTTTGGAAAATTTTCATAAAATATCTAAATAAAAGTTAAATTCCAATACCTAATCTTTATAAAGTCACTAGCATTCATTTTTACATTACTAGAATTTAGTAATCCTGGTTAAAAAAGGCAATACAAGGTATTTTCCTT
>JBFKKL010000037.1:0-6813 GCA_041631255.1 Candidatus Woesearchaeota archaeon
GCTTTCATTAGTAGGACACACGGTGTTTATGAGAAAACTGCTTATTTTTCAAATATTCACAGAACTGTCTCTTCAAAAGACTTCAATTCATTTTCAAATAGACACAAAGTTTCATTTTCTCCTTGTTATAATGTAATTACTTTCAAAACTAAAGGGACAAATTGGGATGTTTTTTTTTATTTAATCAAAGAAGGGTTGCTATTTAGGGAGTTATTAACACTTAGGGCTTTCCCTACTGAAAATAGAATTAAATCTGAAGCCACAATCGAAAAATTAAAAGGAAGAATTAATGTTTTGGCAAATAATAAGTATTTAGCAGATATTCTTGAATCACACGACAATAAAGAAACAATAAAAGAACTTATGCAAAATGAGGGTGATCTTTTAATGGTAACTAATAATTGTATCTATTATAAATCTTTTAGAATTAAAGAAAAAGTAAATTCAAATGAACTTTTAGCAAAAGTAAAATGTGTACATATTTTAAAAGAAGCGATATATAGAAAAGGTATAATTGAGTATTAAAAAACAAATAATAACACTTATAAATACAACTACTTTACCTTTATTCAACGAGTTAGACTCGCAATTTCTAAGATTTATTTTAAGAAGTTAGAAATTATTTTTACGCGAAATGGTAAAACTTTTAGACGAAATTATTAAAGAGCTGCCAGAAGACAAAATCTCTTCAGTAGAATTTGAAGCAGCAAATATTGTTATTTATACAAAAAGTAAAGATTTTCTTTTCACAGGAAGACCTTTAATTAAAAATATTGTAACAAAATTCAAAAAAAGAATAGAGCTAAGGGCAGACAATACTTTGCTTTTAGATGTTAACCAAACTAAAGAAGAAGTAACTAAAATTCTTGAAGGGATACAAATTGGAGAATTCAGATTTGATACTGCAAGAAGTATTTTAACTCTTGAAGTTGATAATGTTGGTGCAGCAGTTGGAAAAGAAGGAGTTAACCTTAAAGAAATTCAGAAGAAAACTCTTTGGAGCGTTATGGTTAGAAGGATTCCTCCTGTAAGATCAAAGACAGTTGATGCTATGAGAGCAGTAGAATTTCAAGAATCAGAATATAGAAGAAAATTCCTAAATGGTGTTGGAAAAAGAATCTATGGTGGTTGGATGAAAGGTAAAATAAAATCTTGGGCAAGAGTTACTATGCTTGGAGCTGCTAATCAGATTGGACGTTCTGCAATTTATCTTCAAACAACTGAATCAAGAATTCTTTTCGATTGTGGTATTGACCCATCAAAGCCTTTCGGAGATCAAGACGTATTCCCATTTTTAGATTCTCCTGATTTCAAATTAGAAGACATTGATGCAATAGTTTTATCACATGCCCATATGGATCACTGTGGTCTTTTACCTTATCTTTACAAAAGTGGGTATAAAGGACCGATTTATTGTACTGAGCCATCAAGAGACATTATGGCATTATCTCAATTAGATTACATTAAAATTATGTCCTCAAATCCAGGTGTTTCTCCGCTTTACAAGCCTGAAGATGTTAAAGAAATGTTAAAGCACGTAATTACTGTTGATTATAATACTGTAACGGACATTACTCCAGACATTAGGTTAACATTTTACAATGCAGGGCACATCTTAGGAGCTGCATTTTGTCATGTAAATATTGGGAATGGTATGCACAATTTCATGTACACAGGAGATTTCAATTTTTCACACAAGCAAAGACTATTAAACAGAGCAGATACACAGTTTCCAAGACTTGAATCATTAATGATGGAAAATACTAATACTGGAGCTAAAGATTACGCTATGTCAAGAGAAGAAGCAGAAGAAGAATTTTTGAAAATTATTTTGGACTCTTATGTTAGAAAAGGGAAAGTTTTAATTCCAGTTTTTGGAGTAGGACGTTCTCAAGAAATGCTTTTAACAATAGAAGCTTTAATTTCTCAAGGAAGATTGCCTGAAGATTTAGAAGTTTATGTTGATGGGATGGTTTGGGAAGTAACTGCAATTCACACAGCTTATCCTGAATTTCTTAATAGGAATTTAAAAGGTAGGGTCCTTAGGGGAGACAATCCTTTCACTTGTCCAAATTTCAAAGAGGTTGGGTCACACCAAGAAAGAGAGAAAATTTTTGAAAGTAATAAACCAGCAATTGTTCTAGCAACATCAGGTATGCTTAATGGGGGAACTTCAGTTGAATACTTCAAGCACTTTGCACCTCATGAGAATAATACTATTTGTTTTGTAGGATATCAAGCTAAAGGTACTTTAGGTAGAAGAGTTAAAGATGGAGAAAAAGAAATTCTTCTAAATAACACAGGAAGTGCCGATGATAAAGTAACTGTTAATATGAAAATTACTGAAATGCACGGTGCTTTTTCAGCTCACAGTGATGTTGGTCTTACAAAGAAATTCTTAGCGAATTTATCCGTTAAACCTAAGAAATTAATTTTAAATCACGGAGATCCATCAAAAATTAAATCATTTGCAGAAACTTCAAAAAGAATTCTGGGAGATGTAAAAGTCTATACACCAGACAATCTTGAAAGTATAAGGTTAATCTAACTTTTTTCACTTCTAAAATCTAGGTGTGCAAGCATTCCCACGATAAGCTTTATAAACCGATTCACGTTTATTTTATCTATCGCCTGTCAATAGTGAAGGCAGTGCTGTTAAAGAATGGGCCTGTGGCTCAGTCCGGTAGAGCACCGCCCTTGCAAGGCGGGGGCCCCGGGTTCAAATCCCGGCGGGTCCATTTGAGTGTGCAGCTTTGAAATTTAATTTCGAAGTGAAGAGCGGAGGAAACATCTTGTATGTTTCTTATGAGGTTGAAAATTGAAACTTTCACAAAGCTATTTTCCTTAAATTATTCTATTATGTGGATGACTTGGCTTGTGTAGCGATGAAGGGCGTGGTAAGCTGCGATAATCTTTGGGTAGGAGCAAACTTCCTTTGAACCAGAGGTTCCTGAATTGGACTTCCTAACTACTCGCTTGTCGAGAGCATCACTCGGGGAACTGAAACATCTTAGTACCCGAAGGAAAAGAAATCAAAAGAGATTCCGTTAGTAAGGGCGACTGAAACCGGAGAAGATCAAACTGAATCATTTATAGTAATGTAAATGAGATGTGGTTTTTGGATTTGCTTATGACCCATGTATGTATATCAAAAGATTTGGAACAATCTACCTGAGAGGGTGACAGTCCCGTAGGTGTATTATACATGGCTCTTGCATTTTTCCAGAGTAGTGTCTATTGGAAATTAGGCATGAATGTGGGGAACACTTATCTCCAAATCTAAATATAACACAAGACCGATAGTGTATTAGTACCGTAAGGGAATGTTGAAAAGAGCTCTTAAAAGGAGCTTGAAAAGATCTGAAACATAATAGATATAGGATGATGCGGCCTCTAGGGGTTGCATCGTACGTTCTGAATAACGGGCCGGGGAGTTGATTTTTAAGGCGAGAAGAAATTCGAAGCGAAAGCAAGTTGTTGCAAATTTGAGAACAAGGGTGTTAACTGCGCCTTAAGTCTTGAGGATCAAACCCGAAACGTGGTGATCTATGCCTGGGCAGGTTGAAGCGAAGGTAAAACTTCGTGGAGGACCGAAGCTGTTCCGCGTCTATTGGATTGTATGACCTAGGTATAGGGGTGAAAAGCCAATCGAACCACGTGATAGCTGGTTCCAGCCAAAATTGGCCTTAGTCAAGCCTCTGTGGAGAAAGTTGTTGGGGTAGAGCTACGGATTATCGTCTTGGGGAGCGCATTGCTCTTCATACGGTAGTCCAACTCCGAATCCAGTAACTTCGTAGAAACAGGGAAACGGGGATGCGCGGGGTAAACTTGCATTCCGTGAGGGGAACAACCCAGACTTCAGTTAAGGCCCCTAAATGTTAATTAAGTGATAAAGGGTAAAGGGTGTGAGTATTCGAAGACAAAGAGGAGGTTTGCTTAGAAGCAGCAATCCTTTAAAGAGTGCGTAACAGCTCACTCTTCGAGAGTATTTGCCCCGAAGATAAACGGGTCTAAATTAACTGCCGATACTGAAGTTCACAGATACGATCTGTGTAAGGTAGGCTGGTGATGTGCGAGGGTAGAAGTCATATCGGAAGATGTGGTGGACCTTGTACATATAAGAATCCCGGCGGTAGTAGGAGAATAGCGGTGTGAGAGTCACCGTGAGCGAAAGGGCAAGGGTTCCTTCTCAATGTACATCAGAGAAGGGTTAGTCATGCCTAACCTCCATCCTAACAGGACCGGAGGGAAAGGGAAACAGGTTAATATTCCTGTACTGCTTAAGTAAATATGGCGACATAAGTACAATTTTAGACGTTTTGGGTTAGCTGTTGGCAAGCTTGCTTGCTTTAAAGAGAACAAGACAATGGAGTGAGGTAATCTCGAGAAGTTGTTTAAGCTCTGAAACAAATGGCAACACCTGGAATCTTTGAAAATAAAATTGTATTGATCTTAAGTACATGTACCAATAACCGGCACAGGTGCCCCTGGATGAAAAGTCCAAGCTCTGAAAGGTCTAATCTTCGTAAGGGAATTCGGCATATTAGCCACTTGTCTTAGGTATATGTGGTCCCTAATCTATGTGTTTTAACGTATAATATTAGGGTGCAATAACAAAGACGGTCCGACTGTTTAACTAAAACATAGGGAACTGCTAGTCAGTAATGATGTGTATAGTTCCTGAAGTCTGCCCACTGCCAGTAACTAAAACCGCTTTTCAAGGCGGCCAAGGTCTGGTAAAGGGCGGGGATAACTATGATCCTCTTAAGGTAGCGAAATGCCTTGCCATTTAAATGATGGCTTGCATGAATGGCGTAACGAGATCGTCACTGTCCCTACGAAGAACCTTCTGAATACACTATCCCGGTGCAAAAGCCGGGGACTCCAAGTGGGAAGTAAAGACCCCGTTGAACTTTACTGCAGCCTGCTATTGTGATCAATTCTGTAACATAACAAGGAGCTTCGGCAACAACGTAAAACTTGTTGTTATGGAGTTGGTTGCTTATCTCTATATGAGAAACAGTAGTTGGTGGGCAGTTTGGCTGGGGTGGCACCCTGCTGAAAAGATATCAGCAGGGCCCAATGGTCAGCTCAATCGGTTTAGAAATCCGATGTAGAGTGTAAGAGCAAAAGCCAGCTTTATTCTGATTACCATAATACTAATCGGAATTTGGAAACAATGGTCTAACGATCTACAATGTGCTCCTAAGTGGGGCCTTGTATTGACAGAAAAGTTACCACGGGGATAACAGAGTTGTCGCTCCTGAGAGTTCATATCGACGGAGCGGTTTGCTACATCGATGTCGGCTCATCCTATCCTGGCAGTGCAGCAGCTGCCAAAGGTGGGGGTGTTCACCCATTAAAAGGGTTCGTGAGCTGGGTTCACAACGCTGTGAGGCAGTTGGTATAATATCTGCTTGGAGTGTAAGTATCTGCGAGAAAGACAGATTTAGTACGAAAGGAACGGTCTGTCGTGGCCACTGGTGTATCTATTGTCCATTTGGGCACGTAGAGCAGCTACGCCATCAGGGATAAAAGCTGAAAGCATCTAAGCTTGAAACCCTCCTCTAAAAAAGATACATGCTTGCTCGTAGAAGACGAGTTTGATAGGGTCGGGGTGTACGCACGAAGCTTACGCGACGTGTTTAGCCCGCGGCTACTAAATAGCTTAAAGGAATTCAAACAAAATTTGTGAAAGATTCAATTTTCAACCTACACACGCGAATACTCATAAAAAATTTTTTTTTCTAAAAATTTATAACAAAATATTAAGATTCATAAGTTTAGTATTTTCTATAACATTTCATCAAAGTTTATCCAAAATCAAAACAAAAATTTATATACTCAGTAAGACATATCTTACTATGGAGATAGCAATAACAAAATTAAGTTCTAAAGGTCAAATAGTAATTCCTTTAGAAATGAGAGAAGATTTAGTTGAAGGAGAAAAATTAGTATTGGTAAAATCTAATGGCCAATTTATTATAAAAAAGGTCCAAGATTTTAGTAAAAATTTAGAAGAAGATTTAGAGTTTGCAAGAAGAACTGAGGAAGCTCTTAAAAGAATTGAAAATGGTGAAGGAATTACTATGGAATTTGATGATTTTATTGAGGAAATGAAAACTTGGTAAAAGTTACATTTGATCCTTTATTTCAAAAAAAATTCTCAAAAATTAAAGATAAAGAAATCAAAATTAAGATTATTAAACAAGTTCAAAAATTAAAAGGGAATCCTGAGTTAGGAAAACCAATGAGGTATGAAAGAAAAGGGACAAGAGAATTATACATTAAACCTTTTAGATTGTCATATAGATATATTGAGGAGAAAATTAAGATATTAATGTTAGACATTTATCATAAAGATATGCAATAATTCTAATTCCTCATTCTATGTCCTTTCTCAAGCAAGTACCAACAAACTAAGTAAAACACTACAATAAACATTATTATCATTGTAAATGCTGCCCAAACATTAATGTCTGAGACTCCTAAGAAACCATATCTAAAAGCATTAACCATATACAAAATAGGATTCATTAAAGAAACTCCTTGCCAAAAAGTAGGTAGTAGTGAAATTGAATAGAACACACCACCAAGATAGGTTAAGGGTGTCAAAACAAATGTTGGAACAACTGCTACATCATCAAATTTTCTAGCAAAAATTGCATTAAGTAATCCTGCAAGTGAAAACATGATTGAAGTTAATGTTACAACAGAGATAACTACAAACGCGTTGTAGAATTGTAAGTTTGAGAAAAATAATGAAATCAATGTTACCAAAATTCCTACAAGTAATCCTCTAAATACTCCTCC
>JBFKKL010000038.1:0-6686 GCA_041631255.1 Candidatus Woesearchaeota archaeon
ATGTTAGACGTTTTTTTAGTGTTTGTTTTTGGGATGGGCTTCTAACTTCCGGCAGAGTTAAAAGAATATTCTTGTATAATGACATAGTTAGACTAAAGGTAAATTCTTTAAAAACCTTATTGTTTTATTATTCGAGAAACTCAATTGAATCAACTTCGCCATCTGAGTCAAAATCTATGCCTTCAATTACTCTACTTTGGATTTTTTGATTATATATATTCCCTCTTTTTAATTGTGAAAATTCTTTTAGAAATGCGAGCATTACTGCTTTTGTTCCTTGATTTCTGAGTCCTAGTAAAGTTAATATTGATTTTTCTTTATTGAAAGGACTATTTATTTTATTTACACAGCCAGTTTCTTCAGAGTAATATTCTTTTTTAGATATTTTTGATGTTAAACATCTTTTTTCTTCATCAAAATAGATTGGAAGTTCGTTATTAATTTCATTGGTTACCCTATTTACAATTGGACCTCCTATAACAATAAGATTATTCTGTTTTAATTCCTCTTTTGTAATTTCTGTGTCTAATCTTACTCTACTTTTTGGAATGTATGATAGGAAACTTCCTAGGAAAAGTGCAAAATCCATTCCAAAGTATCCATCTCTTGATCTTGCTTTTTGTGGGCCGTGTGGATCAGGACTTCCTACGACAATTAAAGCATCAAGTTCACCATTTTCTGTGATAAAAGGACTTAGATAGGAAGATTTTTTTTGAATTGATTTTGGACTTTCTTCAAAGTCTGAAAATTTTAAAACAAAAGAAGGTGATGCAACAGAATATATTTGTGCTTTAGTTCCATTTATCATTTCTTCTTTGATTACTTTAATGCAATTTGTTTTTTCTAAACGTTTAATGTGATAGTATACATTTTGCTCATGAACTTTGAGTTCTTTTGCGAGTTGTTTTGGATACATACTTGTCTTTGAGAGAGTTTTTAGAATTTTTTGTGCAAGAGGACTTTGAAGAACAGAAAGAGCTTCAATAGAGAGTTCTTGTGTTGGAAGAGAGAAGGTTTGATTTTCTTTTTCTTCAACTATTTTCATAGATTAGTAAGTAGTTTAACTTTTATAAATATTTTCATAATAGCATTATAAAAATTTTAATTGTCTTTATAAATCTGGAAATGAATTTATATTCTGTTACAAAATGTGTGGAATAATAGGTAGAGTAGGATTTACGACTTCTCCTGAAAAATATTTGAGGAGTTTGAAAGAATTAGAATACAGAGGATATGATTCTTTTGGAGTTCTTTTATGGAATAAAAATGAGGAGAAAATAGTGAAAGATGTTGGGTGTTTGGAAGATGAGGAGATTAAAAGATTGAAAGATGATAAAATAACTGGTATTATTGGACATACACGTTGGGCAACTCATGGAAAAGTTTGCAAAGTTAATGCCCACCCACATTCTTCAAAAAGTTTTTCAATTGTTATGAATGGGATTGTTGAAAATTCATTAGAGATAAGAGATTTTTTATTTAAGAAGGGATTTGTTTTGGAATCGCAAACTGACACAGAAGTTATTCCTTTTATGTATGAATATGCAAAATCTATTGGCTTTACTAATTTAAGAGCTGCTAAGGATTTTGTCCATTCAAAACTTAAAGGAGAGTTTTCTTATCTTTTGAAAACTTCTGATTCTCTTTTATTTTATAAAAATGCTAATCCTCTTTTAGTTGGATTTTCAGAAAAAGAAGTTTTGTTTTGTAGTGATTCTCATACTTTGCAAAATATTTCATCTAAATATATGGTTCTTGAAGATAAAGCTTGGGGTGTTGTCAATAGTTTTGGAGAAGTTTCTTTTTTTGATTCGCAAAATAAAAAATTTGATCCTGACTTAAAAAGTTCAGTTTGTGAAAAGTTTAATGATGAAAATATAACATGCTTTATGGAAAAAGAAATTATTGAGCAAATACACATAAGTGATTTATTTACAAAACATAATTTAGAAGTTTTATCAGTTTTATCTAATTTAATTAAAGATAAGAATATTATATTAACTGGTGCTGGAACTTCATATCATGCTGCCCTTATGACACATTATTTTTTACTTGAAAAAGGAATTATGTCACAAACAATTTTAGCGTCTGAGTTGAATAATTATATTTCTCTTTTAAAACATAGTGTAATAATTTCATTTAGCCAATCGGGGGAGACTGCAGATTTAATTTCACCACTTAAAGAATTGTCTTTAGAAAATAAAATTGTTTCAATTGTTAATGTTAAAGATTCAACACTTGATAGGATGTCTGATTATTCAGTTTATCTAAATTGTTCAAGAGAAGTTAGTGTTGCCTCTACAAAAGCATTTTTCTTTTCAGTTATTAGCGGATTTTTACTTGCAGGAAATTCTTTTGATTCAGATTTATTTGTTGAGAATTTTCATAAAATAATTGAGAAGAATCAAAAAAATATTTTGAGAGCATCTAAAAGAATAATCTCAAATAACTCTTGTTTTTATTTAGGACGTAATAGATATTATCCGCTTGCACTTGAAGGAGCTTTGAAACTTAAGGAAATTTCTTATATCCATGCTGAAGGTTTTGCAGGAGGAGAACTTAAACATGGATCACTTGCTTTGATTGAAGAAGGGATTTCTGCTATTGTTTTGGGGTCTGATTCTGAAACTTTATCGAATGCTCAAGAAATAAAATCTAGGGGAGGATTTATTATAGGAATTTCAGAGAAGGATTCTGAAATTTATGATATTTTCTTTGAAGTTTTAGAAGATGAGTCTTTTGGTTTTATGATAGTAATTTTACAATTACTTGCTCTTCATACTGCATTGATTTTAGATTTGAACCCTGATAGACCGAGGAACTTAGCGAAAAGTGTTACAGTTAAATAAAACTTATTTTCTATAAACTTTTCTTAATCCTATTAATCCAACTACAACTAGAAATGTGTTTAATGCTACAAATAGCCAAACGTAGAAATAAAGTGAGTAAATTAAAAGTGCTGATGAACCGAAAAGATTTAGCCATGCAAAAGTATGGTGATTTTTCTCTAACTTGTTTGTTGCTTCTAGAATAAAGTTAGCTGCAATTGCAATAACTCCTGTAACACCTATCATTGTGATTAAATAATTTAACATCATAGTAGTGATAAATACATATATTTTCCGCTACTTTTAAACTTTTAGATGAATGATGATTATATTCTAGTTTCTAAAGAAGAACTTGCTGAATTAAAAGAAGAAAACAGAAAACTAAAAGAGAGACTTGAAAGACGAGAAGTTAAAGATGATAACCAATTAGAGTCAAAAATTGAAGCTGTAGAGAAAGAAGTTTCAAATAAGGAATATATTAATGAAATTAGAAAAGACTTTTTGGAAGAACAACAAATTTTAAAACAAACACTTGAGGAAATTAAGGAATTAAATAAGTCTACATTGAATACTGTTCTTTCTAGGACTCAGAAACTTGATGATAAGTCAAATGAAGTTATTGACGTTTTGAAGAATATGATTCCAGCACTTTATAATTTAACCGATGAAGTTTCATCAAATGGGAAAGACACAAGCTTGATTGAAACAATAAATAAATTAAAAGATGATTTGAGCAGAGTTAATGTTGGAGGTTCTTCATTGGATATTTCTTCAAAACTTGATGAGATAAAAGATTTTATGGAAAATTTGAGAATTTTACTTAGTCAAGTGAGTTCAGTTGATATGAAATCGAACGAGATAAGTTCTGGACTTGACAAAGATTTATATTAAATTTATTTTCCTGAAGATCCAAATCCGCCATCTCCTCTAACACTATCTTTTAAATCTATTGCTTCTTCAATTATAACGTGAGGAGAATACAGTAGAAGACCTTGGGCAATTGCTTTTGATTGAGGATAAATTAATAGTTTGTCTTCATAACCTTTGATTTTATCTTTGTAATTTTCTTTGATTCCTTTTTCTTCTTTATTTGTGAAAACTATTAACTTATTTGATGTGTTATTTAGAGGCGTTTTGATTTCTCCTCTGTAACCAGAGTCAATTACTCCTGCTCTTGTTGAGATTCCTTTTGATCCTGAACCTGATCTTTCAACAATATAAAAAACATAGTCTTTTGGAAACTCTGTTGAGATTCCTAGTGGAGCTAAATGGATGTCTCCAGGGTATAAAAATTTAGGGTCTTCATCCCAAATTGCATAAACATCGTATCCAGCATCTTCATCTCTTTTTGAAGGTAAAATTGCTTTTTCATGAAGTAGTTTAACTTTTAAATATGGTTTTTCCATAGAATTTTTTCAACCTTTATATTTTTAAACATTTAGTTCTTCTTAGTTTTATGAGTGAAGCTAAGTATTCTACTTATTATGATTTGGAATTAGATAAACTTGCTTTAGAGATTAATACTAATAAGAATAAGTTAGTAGTTTTACAATTTCCAGACGGGCTTAAGTATTATGCTAAAGAAGTTGTTGATGAACTTAATTCTAAAACTAAAGACGTAGATTATTTTATTTATTTTGGACCTTGTTTTGGTGCTTGTGATGTGCCACTGCATTTGAAAGATTTGAAATTTGATTTATGTGTTCAATGGGGACATAGTGTTTATGTTAAGAAGAAGGAGATGTGGTAAAAAATGAAACTAACATTTCTAAAAGCTAAGTTTGGAGTTGAGTTTGAAGTTCCAAAAGATTTTGTAAAAACACTTCACAAAGTATTTGACAAAGGAGAAACAAAGAACCTTGCTGTTTTCTCATCAGTTCAGTTCAGAGAGAATTACGCAGAGGTTGAAAAATTATTAAAAAAAGAAGGGTTCACTTGTGAGACTTCACAGCCTTTTAGAACTTCACTTATGGGACAGATGCTTGGGTGTGATTCTTACAAAGATTCACTTAAATTAGATTTGTCGGGAATTGATGGGTTTGTGTATGTTGGAGATGGATATTTTCATCCAAATGCTTTACTTTTAGCTCAAGAATATGAAGAAAATATTAAGCCTGTTATTTTAATGAATGTGGTCCAGCAAATAGTTGAAGTAATTGATAAAGATCATATTAAAGACTATCTGAAAAAAAGAAAAGTTTGTTTAGCTAAGTATTATACTTCTGAAATTATTGGTGTATTTGTGACAACGAAATGGGGTCAAGAATATAAAGAGTCTGCTCTGAAATTAAGAGAGATGTATCCTGAAAAAGAATTCTATTATTTTGTGGGAGACAATTTTTTAGATATGGAAATGGAGAATTTTCCTTGGGTAGAATGTTGGGTTAATACTGCGTGCCCTAGAATTGGACAAGATGATGTAGTAAGACACAAGAAAGCTGTAATTAATATTAAAGACATATGGAAATAATTATTTTCCTCTGCCTTTCATCATTTTTTTCATTTGTTTTGCCCCTCCAAATTTCTTCATCATTTTCATCATACTTTCAGGATTTTCCATCTCTTCAGGATTAAAATCTTCAAGAGTATCAGGATTTGAAAACATTCCCATCATTTTCTTAGTTTGTTTGAAGTGTTTTAGAAGTTCTCTGATTTCAGGAATTGTAGTTCCGGAACCTTCTGAAATTCTCTTGATTCTTGAAGTTTCTAAACTTTCAGGATGTTTTTTTTCATTTTCTGTCATTGAACTCATCATGTGTTTCCATTTTTTGATTTTACCCTCTTGAACTTGCATTTGGGATTTGTCAATTTTTAATCCGCCAAGACCCGGAATCATTGACATCATCTTTGTCATCGAACCCATTTTGTTCATTGCTTCAAGTTGTTCACATAAATCGTTCAAATCAAATTCTCCGCGCATCATACGTTCTTGAATTTTCTCAGCGGATTTTTCATCAATAGCAAGTCTTGCTTTTTCTAGAAGAGACTCGATATCTCCCATCCCTAGAAGTTGTGATACAAAATTTTCTGAATTAAACCTTTCTAAATCTTCAATGGTTTCTCCAATTCCGATGAATCTTACTGGTGCTTCAACTACTGAACATGCTGAAAGTGCTCCACCTCCTTTACCTGTTCCGTCCATCTTTGTGATAACAACTCCTGAAATTGCAAGTTCTTGTTTGAACATTTCAGCTTGTTTTTGAGCCGTTTGTCCGACATCAGCTCCAAGAACTAGAAACGTATCTGTTGGATTAACTAGTTCATTAAGTTTTGATATTTCATCAACTAATTCTTCATTTAGAAAGTCACGTCCAGCACTATCAATTATTACAACATCGTATTTTTCTAAATCTTTTTGGAATTTTTTATAGATTTTATTTGGGTCTTTTTCTCCCTTTTCTCCAAAAACATCTATTTTTGCCTGAGTTCCTAGTTGAACTAGTTGATCGTATGCTGCTGGTCTCCAAGTGTCTGTTGAAATAAGTGCTACTTTTTTCGATCTGTTTTTGAAATAGACTCCAAGTTTTCCAGCAGTAGTTGTTTTACCTTGACCATAAAGTCCTACAAGTAGAATTCTGTTTTGACCTTCCTTTGGTTCAAATTGTGTTCCATCACCCAAGAATTTTGCAAGTTCTTCATAGATTATTGTAATTAGTTCTTCTTTTTTTGTTAGAGCTTCGTTCTTTTCTTCAATTGCTCTTTTTCTGATTTGTTTAGTTAGTTCTAAAACTAACCTTACGTTAACATCTGCTGCTAGAAGAGCTTTTTGAATTTCTTTAACAATTTCTTCAACAAGTGTTTTGTCAACTGTTAGAGAATTCTTAATTTTTGAGAGTGAAACTTTAAGTGAACTCCCAA
>JBFKKL010000039.1:0-6611 GCA_041631255.1 Candidatus Woesearchaeota archaeon
CAACACCATCACTTGTTAACTTAGACTTTGCAGATGTTAAAGCAATTATGAGTTCAGGTGGAGTTGCTACAGTTGGTATGGGAACTTCAGATACTAATAGAAGAGTTGAAGAATCAGTTGAAGAAGCACTTGCTAACCCTTTACTTGATATTGATTACAACGGAGCAACAGGTGCTCTTATTCACATTACAGGTGGGGAAGATATGACTCTTGAAGAAATTGATAGAGCAGGACAACTTGTTACTCAATCACTTCACGCAGATGCTAATGTTATTTGGGGAGCTAGAGTTGATGAATCACATTCAAAGAGAATTACAATCATGAGTATTATGACTGGAGTTCAATCACCTCATATCCTTGGGCATGAAACTAAAGAAGAAAAAATTGAAGCTGGAATTAAAACTTCAGAAGATTTAGGAATCAAAACAGTCTATTAAGACTGTCTTGGTCATTGTTTAGCTAAAGCGAAACAATATATTAAGATGGTTTATTAAATTTTAATTTTATACTTCTCTTTTTTATAACAAATTCTTATAAATAATATTTTTAGCTAAATTTCACTATGGTGGTAATTAGTGGATTTTTAATATTTTTTCTAATAATTGTTTTGATTTTTGTCTTATCGGGAATAAAACAAATTATGGAATATGAGAGAGCAGTTAAATTTACTTTAGGACGTTTTTCTGGGCTTGTGACTCCTGGACTTAATGTGATTGTCCCAATTTTCCAGTCAATTCAAAGAGTTGATATAAGGATTAAAACTGTTGATGTTCCTAAACAGGATTGTATTACCAAAGATAATGTGTCAGTTAATGTTGATGCTGTTGCTTATTATTATGTGTTTGATGTGAAAAAGGCAATACTTGATATTGAAGATTTTTATTATGCGGTCTCTCAATTGGCGCAAACTACTATGAGAGATGTTGTTGGTGAAGTTACTTTAGATGAACTACTTGCTCAAAGGGATGATATTTCAAATAAAATTAGAACTATTATTGATAAAGCATCAGACGCTTGGGGAATTAAAGTTGAAAGAGTTGAGCTTAAGCATATTGAACTTCCTCAAGATATGCAAAGAGTTATGGCTCGTGAAGCTGAAGCTGAAAGAGAGAAGAGAGGTATAATCATTAAATCTGAAGGAGAAGTTATTGCAGCTCAGAATTTATCTAAAGCTGCTGCCACACTTGGTAAGAATGCAGGTGCTATGCAACTTAGAACTCTTCAAACAATTAATGATATTTCATCAGATCCTGCGCAGAAATTTATTTTTTTCCCAGCTGAACTTACTGATATTTTGAAGAGAAAATAATTTTTTATTCTAATCTATTTTTTATTTCTTCCACGTTTCTCAACTTGTTCTAATCTTTGAATAATTTCTTTTCCCTTGATTGATTGTTTCTTATAACTTTCAATAAGATTCCCTTTTTTAGTGTATAGTGTAGGATGTTCGTTTTTTATACAATTAAAAAATAAGTTTAAATCAACTGCTTTTTGTTCTATATCTTCAGAAAATTCGGAAAGTCCAAAATCAATTAGGTAGATTTCCTGATTTTTTTCAAGCATGTTAAGTGTTGTTAAATCTCCGTGAATTATGTGTGAGTTGTGAAGTTTTATTATCTCTTGAAATGCTTTATTTAGAAGTTTCTCATTTAAAACTTGTTTTAGAATATTTCCTTGGATGTATTCGAATTCAAAAGAAAAGTCCTTCTCATTGATTTTTATTGGTTTTGGAGCATTGATTTTTTGTTCTAGAAGTTTTGTTAGGACTTTGAACTCGCGCTTGTTTCTAGCTTTTCTTAACTTATTATCTATTTCTTCAAGTCTATAAGTTTTTTTTTCTCTAATTTTAAGAAGAGTTTTATCCTTAGTTAAGTAAATTTTACTTTCTGCACCTTCTCCTATTAGTTCCATAATTTTATAAATTAGCTACTTAATATAAATATAATGGCTGAAAAAGAGAAGAAATCAATTTTTGAGAGACTTGAAGAAGAAGTTATTCAAGAAGTTGGAGATTGTGTTAAAAACAAGGTAAAAAAGAAACTATTTAGAATTGGTGAAATGTCAGTTGCTTTTTTAGTAGGTTTTCTTTTAATTATAGTTGGAGTTGTTGAACTTACGGCTTTTTATTTACCAGTTTTGGATAATGGATTAAGTTATTTATTATTTGGTGGAATGTTTCTTTTAATTGGGTTGATTTTAAAATAAGAAAATGGTTGAAATTAAAGTTGATTTGAATAGGCGTGAAAAACTTAGGAGGCTACATACAGCAACTCATATTGTAAATTATTCAGCAAGACAGGTTTTAGGTAATCATGTTTGGCAAAATGGTTCTAATTTGAAACCTGAAATGGGGACACTTGATATTACTCACTATGATAATTTAACTTTAGACCAAATTTTTGAGATTGAAAAAATTGCAAATCAAACTGTTTATGAAAATAAAAAAGTTTCAATTGAAGAACTTGAAAGAACTGAAGCTGAAAAAAAATATGGTTTTATTTTGTATCAAGGAGGAGCAATTCCTATGAAAAAGCTTAGAATTATTCATGTTATGGATTCTGATATTGAAGCTTGTGGAGGAATTCATATGGAGTATACTGGGGGAATTGGATTTATCAAGATTGTTGATACTCAAAAAATTCAAGATGGAGTTGTTCGTTTAAGTTATGTAGTTCGAGATTTTGCTGAAGAGTTTATTGAGAATAAACAGAGAGTTTTGAAAGAAGCGTCTGAGGTTTTTAGTGTTGATGAAAGTCAACTTGTTAAGACTTGCTCTAAATTTTTTAATGAATGGAAAGAGCAGAAAAAACAAATTGAAAAGCTACAAAATCAAGTAAAATCTGGACTTGTAGACAAATTAATTTCTTTGAAAGAGGATGAGTTTGAAATTGAAAGTGATGTTGATATGCCTTTTTTAATGGAAGTATTTTCAAGTATTCTTGAAAAGAAAAAATCATTTATTTTGAAAACTCAAAAATTTGTTTGTGCAACACCTGATAAAGAAATAAAGAATTTTAAAAAAGAAATTAATAGGGGTAAGTTTAAGGTATATATATTGTAAAATGTTTGAATTTTGGAAATATTGGGCTAAAAATAGGAAAGGAGATTTGGAACTTGATCAATTAGGAAAATTGATTCTTGCAGCAGTAGGTCTTTTGATATTAATTGTTATTGTAACTGTTGTGATAAATGGTGAACTTGAAAATCAAGGAGAAAAAGTTGGGGGAGCTTTTGGTTTTTTTAAGTAATAAATGGTTCAAGCTTCAAGAGGATTACATCATTATCATTTAAGAAAAAGGATTTGTGTAGAAAATCAGCCTTATCCTCACCCAGATAAATTTAAAAATTTTTTAGATAAAGCAATTTATTTTGTGGGTATGTTTGGTCCTATTATGTCATTTCCTCAAATTTGGAAAATTTGGTATTATAAAGAAGCTTCAGGAGTTTCAGCTTTATCTTGGAGTGCATACATGGTTACGGCATCTTTTTGGATAATGTATGGAGTTGCTCATAAAGAAAAACCAATTATTGTTATTAATTCAGTTTGGATAGTTTTGGAATTTATGATAGTTTTAGGAGCTATTTTATATGGATGATTTTTTGATTTTAGCTAAGTAAAAGCCGTTGGTGTTATTATCTTGTGGCCAAATTCTAACAGTTTTTTTGGTTATTTCTTCAGAAATTTTTTCTCCTTGAAATTCTTCAAGTTTATTATTTAGAATTAAGCCTTTAAGTTCTATATCCTCTAATTTTGAATTTTTATTTTTTTTGAGAAATTCTTGAATACAAAATTCATTTTCTTCTGGATCTAGTGAGCAAGTTGAATATGTCATAATTCCATTTGGTTTTAAAAGTTCGAAAGCCCTTTGAAGAAGTTTAAGTTGTAGTTTTTGCATTCCTTTTAGTTTTTTAGGATTGTATGTTTTAAGAGTTCCAGGAGATTTTCTTATGACTCCAGACCCTGAACAAGGCGCGTCAAGTAAAATTCTATCATAAATATTTTCTCCTTCAATTCTTCTTCCATCATTATTTGTGATCACTACATTAGTAAGTCCGGTTCTTTCTAAATTTAGTTTTAATGGAGAGAGTCTTGAATAATCAAATTCATTTGCTATAAGAATTCCTTTGTTTCTCATTATGATTCCAAGTTGTGTTGTTTTTGAACCTGGGGCTGCTGCAACATCAAGTACTTTGAAATTTTCACCGATGTTTTTTGGTATATCAATGACTTCGGGAGGACACATTGAAGTTGCTTCTTGTACATAAATTTTTCCCAAGAAATGTTCGAAAAGATTGCCCAAATCAGTTCTTACATCTTCTCTATATTCTGTGAAAAATGCATTTTCTGACCATAGTATTGGTGTTAAAACTAAACCTTTATTTTTTAGGTTTTTAACTAATTTTTCAGGGTTATCCTCTTTTAATTTATTAATTCTGAATGATTTTCTTTGAGGAGTTAGAATACAATCTATGAATTTCTGATATTCTTTTTCAGTTTTTAACATCTCTTTGAATCTCTCTTCAAAAATTGGTTTTATGTTGGGCATTATAATATTAGCAATCATAGACTATTTAAATAAATATTTCTTTGTAGTTTTATGAGAGAATTTATTGTTTATTCTGCAACAGCATCAACTGCGCCTGTAATTAAGGATTTGAAAGGTTCAGGAAGACATGATATTTTACTTCATTCAATTATTTCTGCTTTATTTGCGTCAAACACATTTAGGAATGATGTTAAACTACATTTGTTTTTGATGGGTCCTCCTAATTCTCCTAGACACATTACTATTTCATTTGATTCTGAAAACACGATTTCTAAGAAAGATTTGAAAAAACTAATTGAAATGTGTCTGCGTAAATGTAAGGAAGGACAGGTTAAAGAAGTACACCCTGGAGTTTTTGTTGATAATTTTACAATTGAGAAAGTTGTAGGTAGGTTTTTGGAAGAAAATCGTGAAGTGTTTGTACTTGATGCTTTGGGGTCTCATGTTAAAGATGTTCAAGATAATAAATTAAAAAATGGGGTCTTTGTTCTGGGAGATCATGAAGGGTTTGATAAACAAACTAAAAAATTCTTGAAAAAGAATGTAAATAGACTTTCTTTAGGGCCACAAGTTTATTTCACTTCACAAGCAATTACTATTTTGAACTATGAACTTGACAATCGTTAGATTTATAAACTTCACAATAGATTATTATTTACTTATTAGTAGAGAAAAATGTTAAAAGCTATTATTTCATCATTATTTGCACTTTTCATAGTGCTTTTTACAGCTAATGCAGCTACACTTTATACAGTTGATAACACAAACTGTGGTGCAGAAGTTATTGCTAAAGATATTTACAGCCAAGAACTTGCTTGTGAAGATTGTGAATTTGAACCAAGATTTACAAATGTTTACCAAACAACAGAAGGAACTTGTTTTGCTAAAACAAGAGAAGTTAAATACTCTTCTGGCTTAGGGCCTTTTCATGATTCAAGACAAACTGTGATTGAGAAATCAAGACAACCAGTTAGAGTCGAGTGGGAAGAAAATACAATTGAAGATAGAAAAGATGGTTTTACATATCAACCGACATGCTACAATTGTGAAGGTAAAAAAGAAGTTAAAGTTTCATTTATCTCAAAATGTTTTTCATCAATTAAAGCAATTTTCTATTAATTTTAATTTTTTAAAATTCACTCAAATTTTTTTGTTTTTCAATTTTAATGTCTTTTAAATCAGTTCCGATTATTTCTTGCATTATTTTAAAATCATGTTCAAAGTCTTCTCTAATTTGAGGTCTATAAAGCATTGCTGCAGGATGATAAATAGGGACAATTGTTGTCAAAACTCCATTTATTTCTTGTTTTATTGGTTTTCCATGAAGTTTAGCAATCCCATCAATTTTTTTCATTTCTTCAGGTTTGAATCCTGAAAGAACAAATTTTGTTGAATAGTTACCAAGAGTTGCAATAACTTTAGGTTTGATTATTTTGATTTGTTCAATTAAATATGGTGTGTGTCTTATAATTTCTTCTTGGCTTGGATCTCTGTTTTTAGGAGGTCTATATTTTAGAATATTTGCAATATAAACATCATCTATGGTTAGACCTATTTGATTAAGTAATTTGTCAAGCTGCTTTCCCGCTCTTCCTACAAAAGGAATTCCTTGTAAATCTTCTTTTTCTCCAGGAGCTTCTCCTATAAATAATATGTCTGCTTTAGGGTTTCCTTTTCCAAATACTATGTTTGTTGCATTGTCTTTCAAAGGGCACTTCATTTCACTTAGAATTTTTTGTTTAACTTTTTCAAGCTCTTCTAGATTATTCATATTTATTATCTAAATGAAAACTTTTATAAATTTTTTATGTTCTTATTAGTAAACAATGGTTAAAGCAGATTTAGAAAGTTTATCTGAAAGTTTTAGAGAACTTTTACCACAACATTTGAGTGGACTTGGTGCAGAGATTGTAGGTAAAAAGAATGAAGAAGTTAGTTTGTTTAGGTACAATCCTTCATATGTAGTGTTAGCAAATGGGGATAAATCATTTTATCAAGTAGGTCAATTCTTCACAGTTTGTGATCAAGGTTTGGCAAATCATATTTTATTTTTGAAATCGAGAG
>JBFKKL010000040.1:0-6490 GCA_041631255.1 Candidatus Woesearchaeota archaeon
CTTGTTCTTTTTCTTTTTCTTGCATCTATACCATTATATGGAGTAAGTGGAGATCAAGCCCAATATTTTAAAACACTAGAACTTTTACTGGGAGCTAAAATTGGAACTCTACTAACTTTAGGTATTGGACCTATTGTTACTGCATCCATTGTTTTGCAGTTATTAAAAGGATCGGGAGTACTTAGTTTAGACACTTCAACTGAAGAAGGAAAATTCATTTATTCAGGAACTCATAAATTATTAACCTTTGCATTTATTTTAATCGAAGCTGTTGTTTATGTAGCATTTGGTGCTGTTGGAGCAGACGTAGGAAAATTCTGGTATGTTGCATCACAACTAGCTCTTGGAGGTTTCATTGTAGTTTATATGGATGAAATTGTTAAAAAATGGGGATTCGGATCAGGAGTTTCTTTATTTATTGCAGCAGGAATTGGTGGAGCAGTATTTGTTCAATTATTTTCTCCTTTCACATCAACTGGAGAAATTTCAGTAACTGATATTGATAATCCTCCTGTTGGAAAATTCTTTCAAATGATTTTATATTTACAAGCAGGAGATTTAATGTCTCTTGGAACTAGTGTTTTATTACCTGTTGCTGTAACAGTTGGTCTGTTAATGTTGATTGTATTTTTTCAGGCAGTCAATGTTGAAATACCTCTTTCATTTGGAAGAGTTAAAGGACAATCATACAGATGGCCACTTAACTTCTTTTACGCAGGAGTAATTCCTGTTATTTTAATTTCAGCTCTTGGAGCAAACCTACAATTATGGGCAAGATTATTACAAGGAGCAGGAGAAGGAACTATTAGAAATTTCTTATCAGCAATTTTAGGAAAATTCGCCGAAGATTCAGCAACTCCAATTTCAGGTCTTGTTAAATGGATTTCGCCTATTCAAATTACAGAACATTTGTCAGCATTCTCTGGAGAAGTTGTACTAAGAATTTTTTTCTATACATTATACTTAGTTATTGGTGCAACTGTATTCTCATACTTCTGGGTTCAAGCTGGAGGAATGGATTCAAGATCACAAGCACAAAACATAATTAAATCTGGATTACAAATCCCTGGATTTAGAAAAGATCCAAGAATTATTGAAAGAGTATTAGATAGATACATTATTCCTTTAACTATCCTTGGAGGTATTGGAATTGGTCTTTTGGCAGCAACAGCTGACCTATTATCAGCTTTAACTTCAGGAACTGGTATTTTGCTTCTTGTGATGATTGTTTACCAATTTTACCAACAACTTGCTCGTGAATCAATGGAAGACTTCTCACTCTTGAGAAAATTCATGAGAAAATAAATTCTTCTTTTATTTTTCTAAAAACTTATAAAGTTCTAATTCTGTAAGAATCTATGGCACTTGAAGGAACCGCTCAACTTTTTTACGATGGAGATAAAGAAAAAGTTCCATTTACTTACAAAATTGGTGAAGACTAATTAAAGTAATTTTATAAAAAACCTTTCTCTTACAAATTCTATGACTAAAGATATTTTTGAACATGTCCCTGAAAACGTTGCACAATTTCTAAAAAAACAAAACATCAAAGAATTAAGACCTTCCCAAGAAAAATCAATTAGACAAGGATTATTCAAAACTAATAAAAACCAAATAATTTGTACGCCTACTGGGTCAGGAAAAACACTTGTAGCTGAACTTGCAATGCTAAACTCTCTTCTAAATAAAAAAAAAAGAGTAATTTATATTGTCCCTCTAAAAGCATTAGCTTCAGAGAAATACAAAGAATTCAAAGAAACATATGGAGATGACTTTAAAGTTAGAATTTCAATTGGAGAGCTTCAAACTGAAAAATATAATTATGATTATGACATTTTACTTGTTACAGCCGAAAAATTAGACTCACTAATTAGACATAACAAAGAAATCTTAGAAAATTTGGGCATTATTATTAGCGATGAGATTCACTTACTAAATGATGAAAAAAGAGGCCCAACTCTTGAAATTCTCCTATCAATTTTCAAAACAAAATATCCTAAAGTAAGAATTATTGGACTAAGTGCAACTATTGGAAATGCTAAAGAAATTAGTGAATGGCTAGATGCTGATTTGATTGAAGATGACTGGCGTCCTGTCGAATTAGAGCACCATATTTTAATGGACGATAGACTTTTACGATATAAGTGAAGAAATATTAAATATTTCTAACTCCCATTTAAATTTATAAAACTTTAAAATCCAAATTGGGAATAAACATATAAATAAACTTCTTTTGTAAAAGATAGAATGTTTGGAAAATTCAAAGATAAATTAAAAAAACTATTTGTTGAAGAATCAGAGGATTTAATAGAAGATGAAACTAATAATGAAGAAACTAAAGAAGAAGTAAAAGAAATTCCAAAAACTGAAAAGAAAAAGAAATCTATAAAAGAGAATAAGCCTGAAGAGACTAAGAAAAAAGAAGAACTTGAAGTTGAAGATTTAGAAGAGTTACCAAAAGTAGAAGAGATTAAAACTGAATCCAAATCAAAAGAAGAAAAAAATCAAGAAGAACCTAAAGTAGAAAAAGAAACTCCTCAAGTTGAAAAGAAAACTGAAGAATTACCAAAAATAGAAGAAATCGGAGAATTACCTCAGATTGAGGAAGCTACTGAAGAAGAACCTAAAAAAGAGAAAAAAGGATTCTTCTCAAAAGTATTTGGTAAAAAAGAAACTGAAAACTTAGAAGAGGCACCAAAAGAAATTATTGAACCTAAAATTAAAGAAGAAAATTTACCTGAAGAAACAAAAATTCAAGAAATTCCTAAAGAAGAAGGTGGACTTTTCTCAAAAACATTTGGAAAATTAACTAAAAAAACAATTACTCAAAATGATTTTGAAGAAATTTGGGTTGAACTTGAAATATTTCTTTTAGAAATAAATGTAGCATATGAAATTGTTGAGAAAATCGGAGAAGAATTAAAAACAATTTTAATTGATAATAAATTCGATAGATTTTCACTTTCAAAAAAAATAAGAGAAGTTATGACACATGAAGTTGAAAAAGTTCTAGAAACAAGAGAAGCGCATTTCTTTGAAGAAATCACAAAAGAAAAACCTTACAAAATAATGGTTCTAGGAGTTAACGGAACAGGAAAAACAACTTCAATTGGAAAAGTAATTCAAGCTCTTAAGAAAAACAATTTGAAAGTAGTTGTAGCTGCAGCAGACACATTCAGAGCAGCAGCAGTAGAACAATTAGAAGAACACTGTAAAAATTTAGATACAAAACTTATCAAGCACTCATCAGGTTCAGACCCAGCAGCTGTAGCTTTCGATGCTGTAGAACATGCTAAAGCAAAAGGAATTGATGTTGTTCTAATTGATACTGCTGGTCGTATGCCAAACAATCACAATTTAGTTATGGAACTTCAAAAAATCAAACGAGTAACAGACGCCCAAATGAACTTATTTATTGGTGATTCAATTTCAGGAAACGATTTATTAGAACAAATTGAACTCTTCGATAAAGGAGTTGGAATTGATGGAGTAATTTTAACAAAAGTTGATACTGATGAAAAACCTGGAAGCATTGTAACAACAGCGTATTCAATTGAAAAACCAATTTACTTTCTAGGCCATGGTCAAACATATGATGATTTAACAGAATTTAAAGCAAAAGAAATCGCTGAAAAGTTATTTAGTCTAGAATAATGGAAAAATTAATGTCTATAGTTGAGAAAAAAATAGATATTTGTAATTTAGATCATGCGATGTTATATAAGAAAATAGATATTAATTAAAAAAATATCTATCCTAAACCTTTATAAAACTCTCAATCCTCCCTAATTTTAGGTATTTTTTAACAAATACCATTTTATCCTCTATAAACGAGGTCGCTTAATTGAAAAATGGCAAAAGAAACAGTTGAAACATTAATTGAAGGAGGAAAAGCATCAGCTGCTCCACCTTTAGGTCCAGCATTAGGACCACTAAAAGTAAACATTGGACAAGTTGTAGCAGATATTAACAAGAAAACTGCAGACTTCAAAGGAATGAAAGTTCCTGTAAAAGTAATTGTTGATACTGAAACTAAAGATTACACTATTGAAATTGGAACTCCTCCAGCTTCACAGTTAATCAAATCAGAACTTGGAATTGCAAAAGGTTCAGGAACTCCTGACAAAACATACGTTGGAGACATGTCAGTTGATCAAATTAAAAAAGTTGCTAGAATGAAGTTCGATTCATTAGTTGCTAACAATTTATCAGGTGCTGTAAGAGAAATGGCAGGAACTTGTTATTCATTAGGTATCAAAGTAGATGGAAAAGCTCCAAGAGACTTCATCAAAGACGTTCAAAACGGTAAATACGATAAAGAATTAAATGAGGAAATCTAAAAATGGCAAAATCTAAAGAAAAAAAACCATCATCAAAACCATCAAAAAAATGGGAAATGATTAAAGAAGGAAGAAAACACTGCCCTAAATGTGGTGCAGGAGTTTATTTAGGTAAACACTCAAACCCTGATAGATTAGTTTGTGGTAAATGTGCGTACACAGAACACCAAACTAATAATTAATTTCTTTTTCTTAAAAACTTAACACCAGTTCTAACAAAAATAAATAAATAGATTTTTTAAAATTAATATATAAATGTCTAAATTTTTTGAAAATAACTCATCAATCTCGCTTCACAGGGAAGGAGGTTCAGCTCTTGGGGCATTTGATTTAGGAGTTATGCAAGGCCTTAAAGAAATAGGAGTTACTTTAGACGAATTTAAATATACTGCCGCAACTTCAGCAGCTTGTGCTAATTCTCTAGGTTCGGCAATAGGTCTTTCAACAAAAGAGATTTGGGGAATTTGGGAGAATGTTATTTCTAAAGAAGGGTTTTACGAAAAAAAATATGAAAAATTACATCTTCACAGGATAATTGAATATTGTAGAGATAGAAATTTAGGAAAATTTATTAGATTAAAAAGAAACAGGCTCCTAATTCCACTTTACAATAAAACATCAAAAAAAGTTGTTTGGTTTGACTCATCCAAAAAAACTTTCGCAGGTGAAGAAATCACAAGAGCTCTTTCTTTTCAAATAATTGTGGGTGCAATGGCACTTCCTGGCTTTCATGATCCTATTAAAATCGGAAAATATGAATTTTTTGATCCAGGCCTAGCTTATGAAGCAGTTCCTTTTCCTGAGATTGAATCAAAAAAAAAATTAGTTGTAAGAACAAAACCAAAATTCAATAATGAAAACAATAAAGAAAAAAAGAAAAAATCTTTTTCAAATATTTACAAACACTTTAGAGAACATATGTGGGAGATTAAATATTTTCTAACTTCAATAAATGGTCTTCCTGAAGATTATAAAAATAGAGTAAAGTTAAGAAATGAAGTATCTGACAAATTAGAAATTTTTCTAGAAAAAGAAAGAAAAAAAGGTAATGTCTACATAATCAGACCCGAACACAAATTTGATAGAAGAGATTTTTCACTTGAAGCGTTAAAAAAATCATTTAATCACGGCAGAGAACAAGTTAAGAAACAAGAAAAAGAAATTTTAAAATTTTTAGGAATAAAAAAATCTCCTTTAAACAAATTTCTCAGAATGTATGGAAGATTCCAAAGCCCCAAGCTCTAATAGTTTCTTACGACTATCCTCAATCATTGGAGTTAATCCACAAATAAAAAATTCAGAGTTAAGTGGATCAATCACATCAAAATTTTGATGTACATAACCTTGACGTCCTTGCCATTTTTCAGAGGGTCTTGACACAATAGGTACAAATTTAAAGTTTGGATGTTTTTCAGACATTTCTTCAAATTCATCTTTATATAAAATATGATTTTCATCTCGAACTCCAAAAATTAAAGTTACTTCCTTAGTTACTTCCTTAGCTAAAATTTCCTTTATCATTGACCTAAGTGGAGCAACTCCAGTTCCAGCTCCAATAAAAACAATTTTTTCAGAATCGCCAATTAAATCCAAATTAAAAAGACCAAGTGGTCCCATAATCTCAACTTCAAAACCTTTATCCAAACTAAAAAGATGTGGTGTCATTGATCCATCTTCAACATGTTTTATACAAAATTCAATTTGATTTGATTTATTTGGATTAGATGCAATTGAATAAGGCTTTCTTAATATTTTTTCACCTTGTTTAATGTATAAATTGACAAATTGACCTGCTTTAAAATCAAAACCTTCTCCCAAATCAAAAACAAAATGCCTAACTGTAGGAGTTAAGTCTTTATGAAAGATAGATTTAGCTTTATATTTTTTCATAATTAATCTAATAAAGTATTCTTTAAAAAAATTTACTTTGAACAAAAAAAGCAAATGCTGAACTTACACACAAAAGAAAGGTCCCCCACAAAATGTCAACAATGACCATTTTCAATGGATAATCCTTAATAAAAGACAAATTTGTCAAATCAAATACAGCAAAAAAAACAAATCCAAGTAAAGCCCCATACATCGCTGCTTGTCCATACGAATTACTCAAAGGCAAAACAAAAATAATAATAGTCAAAGCCATAAACACA
>JBFKKL010000041.1:0-6463 GCA_041631255.1 Candidatus Woesearchaeota archaeon
AAGCTTTTGTGGATATTAGTCCAAAATGTGTGGGAAGAGACAGTTTAATTATGACGGTTCAAAATAATGCAAATTATAAAATTAATGTAAGAGCAGAGGATTATATATCTTCTAACACATTAAATCCTAATGAAAGAAAAGAAATATCTTTAACATATATTAAAGGTCAACAAACAAAAATTGCATTCTATCCAGAAGTAATAGACAATAATGGAGAAACTCATTCATGTAAATTAAAGAAGGAGGAAGTTGAATTAGACTTAATAGTAAAATGTTAAAACAAAAAGGACAGATTAGTATATTTGTAGTAATAGGTGCAATCATAGTTATTGTAGGAATATTTATGTTTTTTAATGGTGAATATGAAATTTTTGCATCATCAGAAACTAAAACTAAAAATCAACTTTCAGAAATAGTTCAAACCTGTACAGAAGAAAGTGCAAGACAAGGAGCTTTTCTTCTAGGTTTTCAAGGAGGTTACATCACAATACCTCAAGAAATTAAAGTAAATCCATTTAAGAGAGTCTCTTTTGGAGATGATTCAAATTCACCTTTTTCTATTCCTACTTGGGATAGTGAAACGGGAGATGTACCAACAATTCTTTCTATGCAGAATCAATTAAATGATTACATTGTATCAAATTCACTCTCTTGTATAAATTCAGGAGTTGATGATTTAAGAGAATTTTTAGATATTACAGTTGAGGATGACAGATTCAGTGTTGATACAAGAATTAATTCAAATAATATTATAGTAGAAACTAATTTGCCCATTAGATTTTCAGAAAAGAATCTTGAAGATTCAGAAAACACTATTGCAGACTACATTATAGAATTGGAAGATATAAGATTAGGAGAACTGTATAATCTTGCTATCGAGATTTATAATAAAGAGCAAGAAACATATTTTGTTGAAGAATTAGTATTAGATCAAATTCTTTCAGCTAATGATTATTCAAACAGACAACTTTCAATGCCAACAGAAGGAATGACATTTTCATGTAGGCCATATGTTTGGATTAAAGAAGAATTAAAGGAAACTTTAGCTAATCTAAATAACAACAATTTCAAATATATTCAATTTGAGGGAACTCAAAGCTTAGATTCTAATCTTGAAGAATTAGGAGATAACTTAAGACAATATTACGATAAGAATTATGTATTTCCACTTGACTCTAATTATGAAGATTTTGCAGTTTCAATGTTCATGCCATCAAGCGAATATACTGGAAATAATGGTTTTCTTTCAAGATATCCTTTTAGAGAGTTTGAAGTAACTCCTTCGTCAGGTCAGTTAGTAAAAGCACTTGATTTTGAAGTTGATGGAGGAGTAAAAATTCCTGTTCCTTGTATTCAAATTTTTCATCATTTGTACACTTTAGATTATGATTTAATTGTTAGATTAGATGACAACACTGAAACTGAAAATTCTTACTTCTTTCAATTTCCACTTAGAGTTAAAATCGAAAACAATGCTCCTAAGAAAGCTCCATCAACATTCATTGCAACAGAAGACACAATTAACTACAATGAAGAGTTTTGTTCAGAAGAGTCAAGAATTTATCCAAGATATGTTTATGCAACAGATTTTAATTCTGGAGAAGATTTAGAAGAAGTTAATGTAACTTACACTTGTGGTGCTTTAAGATGTAATCTAGGTCAAACTCAAAGAACTTCATATTTGGGAATTGAGTATGGCGACAGTGAACTTGAGACATCAGTTCCTTACTGTTATGGTGGAAGATTAAAAGCAGAAAAAGGAGGTTACTTTCAGCTTCCATATACTAAGTTTGCAAGTCCAATTATAACTGACACATTTGATTTAAGGCCTTTAGACGACATAATTATGGTCCCAACTAAAAAATTTGAAGTTGATGCAAACACATTCATCGCTAAAGTGAATTATCAACCTGATGCTCCAGCTCTTGAGAGTAGTGTAGTAATACAAGAAGAAGGACAAGGACTCTTTTATGTAACATTTGAGAATAAAGGATTAGATTTTGAAAGTTCAGCAATTTGGCCAAATGAAGGAGAGTTTCTAAATGAAATAGAATTATTAGATTATGACGCATCTTATAATGTGACTGCAATTTACATAGATTCAAATGATGAACTTAGGGGATTGATGGAATTGCAAAACATTAAATTAGGAGATATTTTTGCAGCTCAAGAACTAGACATAGTAATTCCAGCATCAAATGAACCTTTGGACGAAAATAACTTCTTAGAATATTTAGAAGATGTTGAGTTTTACACAAATCCAGAAAAAAACGGAGGAATTAATTATGGATTTGGAGTTAGACTTTACTAAATAATCTAACAAAAATTAATGAGAATAAATGAAGTAATACTGAGAATATTACAATAGCGCTTGATGTGTCTAGAAAGAATTCATTAGTAAAAAGGTAGTAAGATAAATCAAATGGATTCATTAACCAATAACTATTCGAAAATAAGACATTATGAAATATGTTGTTCCAAAAATAATCAAATGATGACAAAGCTATTGCTGAAAATGAACATAAAAAGAATAAAGAATAAAGAATTGCTTTTTGTCTAATTTTATTCTCATACTTTCTTGATATAATAAATAGTGAGACTAATTGTAGTATGAAAAGTACTGTGAAAATCTTTCTCACGTCCTTGTAGTGGAGTTTTTCTTTTATTGTCCAAGCATTGTTCAATTCATTTTGATAAAGAAGATATCCTTGTAAATTTTGAGTTTGTTTTAATGCAAATTCTTCACTTAAATACTCATATGTATTTTGAGTATCATAATGTGAAACATACCAACTTGTTGAAAAAGTTATAATAAAAAGAGGTATACTAAAAAAAAGAATAAAATAAGACAAAGAGAGTAGAAATTTATTATTAGTTTTCAACTTTCCTATTTGTAAAGAATGGAACTACAAGCGCAATAAGTGGAATCAGTACTGCAATCCATCCAACAGTTAAAGCCCAAGCAGGGTACCCTTCATACGGTGTCATATATTCAGTTCTGAATTGAAGTGCAAGTAAAACAAATAAAACAATAGGTATAAGAACTGAAATTGTAAAATTCCACCATTTCCCAACAGGTCTTGTAGTATGAGCATTAATATATAGTCTCATTTTCTCACTTCCGTAAATCCAACCTATTGCAATACATTCAAATAACCCAACTAGAACTAACCCAAAGTTTGTAATGAAATGATCAACAATATCTAGAAAGTAAAGTCCAGCTCCAGTTACAAAAAGAATTCCTCCTAAGAATCCAACAAAACACGTAACAAGTGCAATCCCTGATTTTTTTAATCGTGGATATGAATCTTTAACAGAAACATTAATTGCTTCAACAAGTGAGAATGCACTATCAACTCCAAGTGATAATAATGTTAAGAAAAATAATGCCGCAAAAAGAGGAGCAAGTGGCATCATTGAAATTGCTTCAGGAAATACAACAAAAGCAAGTCCAGGGCCTGACGCTACAACTTCACTAATGGCATTTCCTGTTTGAGTTGCCATAAACCCTAAGATTGAAAACACAACAAACCCTGAGAACAAACTAATTCCTGAGTTTGAAAGTGCAGTAATGTAAGCGTCAGATTTAGTATTTGAATTGTTTTTATTGTGGCTAGCATAAGCAATCATAATACCAAATGCTAAGGATAATGTAAAGAAGATTTGTGATGCTGCAGCACTCCAAATAGTTGGGTCAAGAAGTGCCGTAAAATCAGGAGTCAAATAAACAGCAATACCTGACATTGCGCCAGGTAGAGTAATTCCTCTCAAAAATAATGCTAAAAGTAGAATAATTGGAAGTGGAACCGTTATCATAACAACTTTTCCAACACTGTTAACTCCATTTCTTACACATAAGAAGATAATAATCCAAATTGCAAGAAGTGCTCCAAGAAGAACTAAATTAATTCCTCCAATATCACCAACTCCGGAGGAAATTGATAAGACTTCGCCAAAGAAGTATCCGGCTGAATCACCAGCCCAAGGAGTTCCTCCAAATGATTTGATGAAATAAACGAGTGACCATGCCATAACAGCAGCATAGTATATTACAATTATAAAAGAAGATAAAAGAGCAGCAATTCCAATTCCTTTTAATCGAGGGTCAAGTCTTTTGAAAGCATGAATTGCTCCTTTCTGCATTTTTTGACCTAAAGCAAATTCAAGAAGTAAAAGTGGAATTCCTAAGACAAAAAGAGCAATTAAATAAGGGAGTAAGAACGCTCCACCACCATACTCATAAGTTAAGTACGGGAAACGCCATAAGTTACCTAAACCAACAGCAGAACCTATTGCAGCAAAAAGAAATGCTGTCCTTGTTTTCCAATGATCACGCACCATTGTTGTTCCTACAGAGTTTATATTTTATAAACCTTGCGTGTTCTCAGATCTTTAGCATTTCTCTAATTTTTAGGGCTGTTCCTTCAATTGTCAAATCAGTTGTGTCAATTATATAATCAAAATGATTATCATTACTATAATCTTTAATTCCATAATATGATTTGTATCTTTCTTTTTCAGTTCCTTCTCTGTGAATTATTTTTTCTTTAGCTTCAGAAATACTTTGCTCATCTCTAAGTGCTACTCTCTCTACTCTTTTTTCAAAAGAGCAAGTCAATTTAATTTTAATAGAATCAGGTATAGTATACCATGCCAAACGACTTTCAACAACAAAATTTTCTTTAGACCTTCCGTAAGTTGTCATTTTTCTATCAAGTTCTTTGTCTTCTTTTTCATCTTTTTGACATAAATCAGAAAATTCAGGCAAACTTAAGCCAAGCTCTTTTGCTCTTGCTCTAAAAATATTTCCAGAAGATACAAATTCATAACCTAACATCTTAGCGAGACATTCTCCAGTTGTTGAAGTCCCAGTTCCAGCAAGACCAAAGATTGTAATTTTCATTTTTTGAGTATTATAATTTTTTAACTTCTTTCATTAAGATCTCATTAACTACTTGAGGCTTAGCAGTTCCTTTAGTTTCTCTCATCACAATTCCCACAATAAAGTTAAGTGATTTTGTATTTCCTCCCTTATAATCTTCAACAGCTTTCGGAGCCTCACTAAGTGCTTTTCTAACCAATTCCTCAATAAGGCCAGTGTCTTGAACTTGAATTAAACCTTCTTTTTCAATATGCTCTTTAACGTCAAATTTTTCATCATATAATTTTTCAAGAACCTTTTGAGCAGTTGTATAAGAAATCTTGTCTTGTCCAAGTAAATCAATTAAAACTCCAATTTCATGTTTAATATCTTTCTTTTCTAAATCAAAAAATGTATGTTTGTGGTAATTAATCACTCTTGGAATTTCACGTCTTAAAAACAATCCAACTTCTTTAGGATGAGTTTTATGTTCAAGAGCATGTTCAAATAATTCTGTTAAATAAAGATTCGAAACTAAAACTTCAATGTCTTCTTTAGATAAAGAATACTCAGAGTACTTTTTTCTTTTTTCATCTGGCATCTCAGGAAGTTTATTTTTTAATTCACCAATAATTTTGTCATCAATAATTAGATTAGGTAAATCAGGTTCTGGCATGAACATATAATCTTGAGCATTTTCTTTTGATCTCATAAATTCAGTTGTCTCAAGCTCATCATTATATCTACGAGTTTCTTGTTTTATCTTTTCACCATTTTTAACTAATTCTCTTTGCCTTTCAATTTCAACTTCAGCAGCTTTTACAATATTAGTTAAAGAATTTACGTTTTTAATTTCAACCCTTTGCCAATTTCCTTCTTTAATAGAAACATTTACATCGGATTTAATTCCAAATTCTTCATTTAAAGCTCCTAAATATTTTCCAACTAGAATTAATTCTTCAAGCCAATTTCTCAACTCTTCAGTTGAAGTAAATTCGGGTTTAGTTACAATTTCAGCTAGGGCAAAACCAGCTCTATTATAATTAATCTCTCCCGTTTTAGGATCCCATGCAGCAGGATCCTCTTCTAAATGTAGCTCTTCAATTCCAATTCCTTTAAATTCTCCGCCAACTCCGTTTGGTGTAACATTGCCTCCTGAAACTGTTCTTTGAAACCCTACGGGCATATCCGGCCAAGAATAATGTTTCCTTTGAAAATAAGTTCTTTTTGTAATGTCAGAACCAAACACAAGTCCCAACTTCAGAACATGAAAGAGTGCTTTTTGATTTGGGAGCATAGGTTTAGCTCCTGGCTGTCCAGTACATCTTGGACAAATTAACGTATTAATTGGAGAACTTTGTGAAGGAATCTTACAATTGCAGAATAATTTTTCTTTAGTTTTTAGGTGCATATGAATTTCTAGACCTATTTTATAATCGCTCATAGAATTCTAACTTGAAAATTATTTATATATTTAATGTTTGAAGATATTCTCGAAACTCTTCACTTAATAATCTCTTTTCATAACTTTCATAACCTTGACTAGTAAATATTTCAACAACTCGCATCCCTTCTGGTTTTTTATAGTCTAATAAAATTAAT
>JBFKKL010000042.1:0-6417 GCA_041631255.1 Candidatus Woesearchaeota archaeon
CTTTTTTCAGCTTTTGAGCTTTAGATACTCCTTTAATCCTTTGAGGCCTGTGTCTGCATCTTGGACTACAACTATTTCTATAGATTTAAGATATTCTCTGAACTTATTGTTATTTGTAAATTCTTTGAGAAATTCTTTTTTACTTGGACAAGAAGTATATTTCACCATTCCACCCATGAAAATAATCTTTTGTGGGAGAGCAACTAATGACATTTCCCTACTAAATCTTGCAAGAAATTTATAGTAATTTTTTGTTGTTGTTTTTAATTTAGCTTTTTTTTGTGCTAAAACTTCAAATGGGTCTAAGTTTGTATTGTGTGAAAAATTAAAACTTTGTGCAAAACCTTTTCCTGAAAGCAAATTCTCAAATTCAATATTTTTAGTTCTATTTTTTTTAATTAAGTATTTTTTGAAATTTATTTCTTCAGTTTCAAAACTTGCTTTCATATGGCCTGCTTCAGATTCTCTTATAATATGTTTTTTATCTTCCATAATCGCAATTGAAACTCCAAGACCTGTTCCTGGTGCAATTATTAATAAACTCCCTTTCTTTTTTGAACCATTATTTAGGATAACCTTTTTTTCAAACTTTGCATATAAAGAATAATATGTGTGAGCTGACATGTCATTGAAAAATACTATCTCTTTACAATTAGTTACTTTTTCTATTTCTCTTTTTGTTATGATGAAAGGTCCTTGAGTCATGCATATTTTATCTTTTTCAGCTTTACCTGCTGCTGCAATTACAATTTTAGAAACTTTTTCTTTTTCTAAATATGAACTTAAAAGATCAGATATTGATTTGAAATTATTTGATTTTACTTTTTTTCTATTAATAATTCTAAAAATATTATTTTGCTTTTTTACTAATGCAAGCCTTGAATGGGTACCTCCAATATCTGCTATTAAAAATGTCTTCATTATCTTTCCTTGAAATTTTTAGTTTTTAAAACTTATTAATTCTTTACCTGTAAACAAGTACAAATGTTTATAGCTAAGATTTATAGCTTGAATTTAAATGGAGATATTTACTTTTTTATTCTTAGTATTATTCTTTTCTTTTTTTTTAGGAAAACTACTTGAATATTTAAAGTTCCCATCACTTCTAGGACCACTTTTAGTTGGATTAATATTTAGCTTTTTTGGGGAAAATTTAGGATTAAATATAGAAACTTCACTTCTTTTATTGTCTGAGCTAGCTTTAATTATGCTTTTATTCTATGTTGGACTTGATATGAAACTTTCTGATTTAAGAAAATATAGTTATGAAGTTTTTGTATTTGGTATTGGAGGTGTTTTAATAACTGCATTTTTGATTTTAGTAATGTTGTCTACTCTAACTAATTTTGGTTTTGTTGAATTGCTACTGGTTTCTATTATATTAAGTTTGAGCTCTGAAAGTGTTCTTGTAATTATACTTGAAAAACATAATCTGATTAGAAAAAAATTGGGAGAAATACTTATAGGCTCTGCATTGATCAGTAATTTGATTGGATTTCTGTTGGTTATTGTGATTTCAACATTTAGAACTTTTGAAACAGTTAGCATTCACACATTTTTTCCATTAATATTTTTTCTAATTGTTCTTCTTATAGGTTTTTTATGTAAAAATTATCTTTCAAATGCAATTGATAAAATCTTAATAAGAAAAGATGTTTTTAAAAGTAGTTCTCTTATTACCTATTCTTTTTTGTTTTTATTTCTCTTTGCACTTTTTGCACAAATATCTGGATTAGACTTAGCTCTTGGAGCTGCTCTTGCAGGGATAGTTTTGAATTTTTCCTTACATAGAGGAGGGCCTAAAGGTGCTTTTGAAGAACTTAAAATTGACCATTTTGTAAAAAACATTACTTTTGGATTTCTTGCGTATTTTTTCTTTTTTTGGATAGGTTATAGTGTTGATAGCTCTATCTTTTTTACTCAAACTTTTCTTTCAATTAAGTTAGCTTTTTTTGCATTTATCATTAAGTTGATGGTTTGTGCATTACTTGACAGACTATTATTCTCTAAAGATAAAGAAGGTAAAAAAATTGGAGTTGCTTTAAGTTCCAAAGGAGGATTTGATTTGTTTTTAGCAGCACTTGCTTTTGAAACTGGACTTATATCTTCAGTAATGTTTTCATCTTTAGTTATGGTAACAGTTATACTCGCATTTGTTAGTCCACTAATTTTTGGAATTTTAATGAAAAGTGAAAATTAAAACTTTCTTTTCAAAACTTTTTTTACTTTTTTAATTATTTCTTTAGTAGATACTTTGTATTTTTCTAAAAGGTCATATCCACTTCCACTTTCACCAAATATATCGTTTACTCCTACAAATTCTTGAAGAGTTGGATATGATTTACTTAAATACTCTGAAACTGCACTGCCTAGGCCTCCTGTTACCTGATGTTCTTCACATGTTACTACCCTCTTAGTTAGCTTTGCATATTTCAAAATTATTTTCTCATCAAGTGGTTTTATTGTATGGATATTTATTACTGTTGCTTTTACTTTTTCTTTTTCTAATTCTTTTGCAGCACTTAGAGCAAACTGCACTGTTAAGCCGCAAGCTATTATTGTCACATCTTTTCCAGTTTTCAGAACATTTGCTTTTCCAATTTCAAACTTTGATTTCTTGTCAGTTATATTTTCTGATTTTTCTCTTGAAAGCCTTAAATAACAAGGACCTTTATCTTTAGCAATTGCAAGAGTTGCTTTTCGTGCTTCTTCTTCATCACAAGGAACAATTACAGTTAAGTTTGGTAAAACTCTCGTAATTGCAATGTCTTCAAGTGCTTGATGAGTTGCGCCGTCAGGACCTGTAGTAAGTCCTGCGTGACCTCCTACAATTTTTACATTATGATTTGAATAACAAACTGAAACTCTTAACTGGTCCCAATTTCTTCCTGGATTGAAAACAGCATATGAAGTTACAAAAGGAATTTTATCAATTAAGCACATACCTGCTGCTGCTGACATCATATTTTGTTCACTAACTCCCATTTCAAAAAATCTTTGAGGAAAGTTTTCTTTGAATGAAGTTACTTTTAGAGAATCTGTTAAATCTGCTGATAAAGCAACTATATCTTTATTTAATTTTCCTGCTTCTAAAAGTCCTTGTCCAAAACCTGATCTTATTGACCCATAAGTTTTTTCTTTTTCTTGAATATTAATTTTTGTAATTTCTTTTTTATGTTTTGAGTTAATCTTTTTTTTTTGAACTTGTAGTTTATTAGAAAGTTTTTTTTTAATTGTCTTTTTAGATTCAACTTTTGAAGTTGTCTTATGTTTCACAATCATTTGAACTCACCTTTTTTTATTTTTTCTTCAATTAGATTTAATTCTTTTATTGCTTGTTTTGCTTCGCTTTCATTTGGAGCTTTACCATGCCAATGAAAATCACCCTCCATAAATGAAACTCCTTTACCTGGACAAGTTTTTGCAACTAGACATATAGGTTTCCCTTTGATTTTTTTTGCTGCTTTAAAGGCATGTTTTATTTGTCCCACATCATTTCCATCAAATTCTATTGTAAGGAAACCGAAACTTGTGAATTTCTTTGTGAAAGATCCTAAGTTCATTACATCTTTTGTGTTACCATCAATTTGCATATAGTTTCTATCAATTATTATAACTAAATTATCTAATTTTTCTTTTGAGGCAAACATTATAGCTTCCCAGGGTTGACCTTCTTCAAGCTCTCCATCACCAACTGAACAATATACTTTGTTTTTCATTTTATCTCTCTTTAAAGCTGCTGCAAGTCCTACTGCTTGAGAGATTCCTTGTCCTAAAGGACCACCTGAATTTTCAATTCCTGGAAGTGATCCTACGTGCGGGTGACCTTGAAGTTTTGAGTTTAATTGTCTTAACGTTTGAAGTTCTTTTTTGGGGAAAAACCCTTTATGTGCTAAAACTGCATAAAGCACAGGACAAATATGTCCATTTGATAAAATAAAGAAATCTCTTGTTTTTTCTTTTGGTTTTTTTGGGTTTATTTTCATTTCTTCAAAATAAAGATAAGTTATAATATCTGCCATCCCAAGGGCTCCTCCTGGGTGGCCTGATTTTGCTTTCTCAAGCATCAAAATAATATCTTTTCTTATCTCATTTGCTAAAAGAGAAAGATCTTTGGTTCTCATAGTTGTTTTCTATAAATTTTATTTAAAAAGATTTATTGTAATTCTCCAAAGAAATTACTCAACTATAGGATCAAAACCTTGTATGAATAAATCTTTGTAAGAGTAATTATTAATCCCTGAAACATTATATCTAACGTACCAAGAATTGTTTTCATTTAACTCTTCTTCATTAACATAAAATGTTACATTAAGTTCATTTGTTTCTGAGAGAGTGAATTGTGTTATTGTTCCGTTATACGTTGGATCATCTAAATTCTCACTTTCTTCAAACAAAGAATAAAAATCTGAAGTTTGGTAAGAGTTAGAAGTTATTTTTTGAAATGTATTTGGAAGAAAATCATAAATCATAACTGATGTATTTTCATGCATTGCAGCCCTTCTAGGATTCCAAATTTGAATAAATATTGAAAAAATATCATCTCCTATTCTTTCTATATCTTTTTTTATTCTAATATCGTTGTTTCTTTTCATATGGGTAAAATTTCTTAAAACATATATAAAATCAACATTCCAATCTTCGCTAACTCCACCATCTTCTTCAAGTCTTATTCTCATTTTATTGAAATATTTATTTACAACATCTCCTGCCTCAATAGTCAAATCACATAAGTAAATTGATTTTGTTGCAGAGTCTGGAATTAGGCAAGCTGTTTGATATAACCCTGTTGATTCATTATACCACTGAAGTTCTCTGTTTGCATTGCCTTGAGTTGTATATTGAATTCCTATCTGAAATGAATCTATTAAAACTTCATGAGGAACTAATGTTTGTGGAAAAAATATATCTATGAACTCAACTCCTGCTGCACCTCCGATTGATTCAAATATATTATTACTAGTATTAATTTGTGTTATGGATCCTGATGTTGAATTTGGCCTAAAACCATAGATTATTGTTTTTATGTCATTATAAGAGTTATTAAAGTCTTCAGATAAATTAAACTTATAAGGTCCAGTTAAATCAGTATATTTTTTTGATGTGTTTATCTCAAAATTAAAACCTCCTGTAGAGTTTGAATATATACTTTGTGGAAACTGATTTGTTACTGAACTATTTGGTAAAAATGATTCAATATTGATTAATGTATCTTTTGCCCAATACTTACCATAAAATTTAATTGACTCGTCTCTGGATGTGAAATTTTCAATTACAAAAACTCTTGGAATTCTTAAAGTTACATTGAAATCTTGTGAATGGTTTCTTCTTGTATCGCTAGGCTGCTCAGCGTATAATGTATAACTTCCAATTTCAGTATAATCATCTAAGAAAAAAGTAAAGTTAAATGAGCCAGAACCATTCGTTGTTTGATTAGGTAAAGATACAATTGAGCCATTTGGATAGGATAAATCAAAAGTTATAGTTTGTGAAGTTTGCCATAAATCTGTCCCATTTACAAAAACCTCTTCTCCTTGAATATATTCTAGTTTGTTTAATTCGAGTGGATAAATTGTGTAGTTAAAAGTAATTCTATATGTTAAAGTATCAACGCTCATAGTTGATCCTCCAAAACCAAAACCTCTAGGATTTTCAGTTTGAATTCCTGCTGTGCCTGACCCTCCAAAAAAATCTGAACAGTCCCACGTTTCTCCTCCTGGAAGAGAATTTGTTACATCTAAAATTGTTTCTGAACCTGGCTCTAATGTTGAAGTTATAGTTGCAACTTCTGTCCAACCGTTACCATCAGCATCAATTGATATAGTCTGAGTTCCTGAAGTTCTCCAAGTCTTATGAATTACTTCAACAGTTTCAATATTCTGGCAAAATTCTCCTTCAAAAGTTGTTGTGTCTGAAAAATAAACTCTAACTCCTGCTGTTTGGAAAATTCCGTTTGCAGTTTGTGTTTCAATACTTGTATCATCACAAAAGACAAATTCTCCTGAAGCTCCAGAAGGACAAAGTCTTGATCCTGAAAAAGAGGAATCATCACAATTTGTTGAAGCGTAATCTTCAGCATTACTTCTACACTCTCCACTTGTAGGGGACATCCTATACTGGTTTATTTCTACAAATAAAGGATCCTCTGGAGTTATTGTTACAGTATATTCTGCACCAGGAATTGTGTTCATTAGAAAATTATATTCTCCGTAACAATTTTGAGCAGTGAAATCATACTCAGTACATTTGTATACAGCAAAACCTGATGCTATAAATGTAAAAGACATATTAGTTATATTTTCTGGAAGGTGTGGGTCTATTGCAAATGCATTTATAATATTCTTTCTTTTAAATTTGTCAGTATTTGATACATTAACTTTGTCTTTTACTACATGTTCAAAACCTATGGAAATATCC
>JBFKKL010000043.1:0-6283 GCA_041631255.1 Candidatus Woesearchaeota archaeon
CTGTGAAATTTTCGTGAACAGTTCCTAAAATTGAATAACACTCACCAATATCTTTAGTAATAATTCTTACTGCATACAAATCATAAATTTCATCAAATGTTTTTGCCTTATCTTTAATTTTTTTATAAATACTAAAAAAATTCTTTGGCCTCCCAAGTACTGAAATATATGAAACGGAATTTTTATCTAGAAAACTTTTAATCTCCTCAACTGATTTTTGAACAATTTTCTCCCTTTCTGAACGTTTAAGGTTAATTTTTTGTTTTATAAATTGATACATCTCAGGATTAATATGCTTAAATGCTAAATCTTCAAACTCCCATTTCAACGCATAAAGTCCCGTCTTTTGAGCAATTGGCGCATAAATATCAAGTGTCTCTTGAGAAACTCTAACCCTTTTCTCTTCTGAAACCTCGCCCAAAGTCCTCATATTATGAAGCCTATCACATAATTTAATTATTAAAACCCTAATGTCCTTAGCACTTGCGAGCAGAACCTTTCTCAAAGCCTCAATGTTTTTTTCTTTCCTACTATTCCCAACTCTATGAATCTTAGTTAAACTTCCAACAAGTGTTGCAACTTCTTCACCAAACTCCTTTTTTATTTGGTCTAAACTAACGTCAGTGTCTTCAACAGTATCATGTAAAAAAGCTGCAATCAAAGCCGCTTCATCAAGTCCAAATGAATTTACTATTTTAGTTACCTCAAGTGGATGTAAAATATAAGGTTCTCCACTTTGTCTTCTTTGAAATTTATGTGCTTTTTTTGCAAAATCATATGCTTTCTCCAATTTATTTTTATCAATTGAAGGATCAAGTGTTTCTAGAAAACTCTCAAACTGACGGTTAACTTCATTCAATGACATAACTTCAACATTAGTAGACATTTTGACAACGATCTTCTAAATACTCATTAGTATCCTCTATATTTGATATGTGAAGTTGAGCATTATTAAAACTTTCGAAGTTAAATGGCTCAAATTCATTTTTTACTAAATCAAGTAAATTAAACATACTCTCGTATTTAGCTATAAATGCTCCATCATTAGAATATGTAGATTCACATAAATAAAGACTACTATCTTCAACTTTTGTTGTATCAACAGTTTCATGGTATTTTTCCAAATCCCTAAGCCTTAAAGTTTTATTTATATAAAAACCGTAAGTTTCAGGAATAGTTCTTCCAAGTACATTATAAGCACAATCAAAACTATTTGGAGAAGCCATTAAAGCTGCCATTGCCAAAGAATGAGAACTATCTGTATCAATATAATTATAAAAATTATCTTCTCCCCGACTAAAATCTTCATCATTTGAATATACATAATTAATATTACTTACAAAATACTGTTGAGCTAAATCTAATTCAATATAAGAAGTATGAATTTTACTTAATTTAGTATCAATAACTCCAATTATATCAGGCCTTAAAGTCGAGTCCTTATCACTTACAATAACCAAACTAGATAACTCATTATCAAGCGCAGCTTCTGCAATATCTCTTAATTCTTCAATTGTTTCAAAAGAATCTATATTAAGTTCTTCAAATGAAGATTCATCTTTTATCTTTCTCGTAAAAAATAAATCTACATCTTTATCCTTTTCAAAAACAATCAAATGCCTCTCTGAAACTAAAGCTAAAATGTTTGTAATTTTAAATGGCATTTTATAATTTAAAACTGCAATATAAGTATCATCAACCTTTTTCCCAATAATCTTCGTAGAAACTGTAGGATATGTTTGTAAAAACTGATTGTTAGAGTCAACTTGTCCATCTATATAAAGAGTAGGAAAATTTTCCACACATCTAATCTCAACATCTCTATCTCTTAAAATTCCCTTGAAAGGTTGAAGGGAATCTTTTTCATCTCCTCTCGTTCTCCCAACAGAATTAAAAATATTTCTAAATGCTTGCTTTAACTCTAAATTAAATTTGTCTTCTTCAATCTGTTTATATGTTCCAACAACATTATAAGCCATAATAAAGAAAAAAACTCCTATCACTGCCATAAATATCCATGACATTGAAACCATTATAGCAGCTTTTTTCGAATCCATTACATAAGTCAAGCTTATAAAGACTATATAAATATTTTTTATTATGAAAATAGACTTCAAAACACAAACTACTACAGCAGTAGCACTTTTTGTATTCATAGACCAAATAACTAAGTACCTAGCTAGAGATGTTTCAGTAAAGATCTTACCATTCTTCTCACTTGAATCAACTCTAAATACTGGCTCAGCATTTTCATTATTTGCAGGCGTTAACTTTTACCCAGCATTAATTTCAATACTTTCAGTTATGATACTTTTACTCTTAACTTACCACAAAGACCATTTTCACGAATCAAATTACCTCTCAATGCTTTTCGTTTTCATCTTTAGCGGTATTTCAGGAAACCTAATTGATAGAATTGTGTTTAGTGGAGTAAGAGACTTTCTTTCAATTAAAGACCTTTTCATTTTCAACATCGCAGATGTTTACATTTTAATTGCTGTAATCTCATTTATCTTACACACAATTTATCATGAATATGAACTTATAGAAAGCAAATCTTTAAAAAGAGAAAAAACAAAAAAACAGTAGATGACAGTTAAGTTTGAAGTACTTGGACCTGAAAATAGCGTTCTTTATTATCATTTGAATAAACAATTTTGTAATGTAAATAAAGTTGTCATAACTTCACAAACAATTCTTAATGCATTAGAAAAAAATGAAATAATAGAAATTATAGAAAATCTTCAAAATGCGCCTAGTGAAAATTTTCAAACATATCTTCAAGATGCAAAAGAAAGAGACATTTTCTCCAAAGGTTTTAAAGATGAATTTTACAAAGTAATTCAAGAACACATCCAAAAAATTTCTGGGGACATGGACATTAATCTAAAGGATTACAACTTCATGAGTTCAGTTTCAAACACAAAGTTCACAATAACTCTAAGGTGTGAATCATTTACAATCTCAAACGAATACATAGAAAAAGGAGCAATATTAACTTCAATGAGAAACTTACTTGAAAAATACTTATTTTGCTCAGTAAATCCAATTAGAAAAGATAGACTAAAAAATTTTCAAATCGAAATTTCTGTATCAAGTGAAACTCATAAAAAAATCTACCTAAAAAAAGAAGGAACTTCACTTCTATTGTACGCAGGATTCGGATTTCAAAGAAATGAACCTATAAATTACATTTCAGGCGGAGAACTTTACTGCTGTAAAGATGATGATTTTGCATTCTTTGAAAACAAACAACAAAATGCAATTATAAGAGAACATGGAAAACTAGTTGAAGAAGAAATTCATCATAAAGAAAAAATCATCTCACACGATGAGCTTGTTAATATTCATAAACAAACAAAAGATATTGAAGATGCTTTAATTGAGCTTGAGATTTCAAATAAAGGAAATTTAAGAATAGTTCACGTTTCAGTTCTTGAAAGTTCATGCGGTCCATATTCTAAAGACACTGCAATATTCCACAAATCATCTAAAAACTATACTAAACTTGCTCTTTTATCCCTTAGAGAAGATTTTGATGGTACATCACCAAATCCTGAATACGCATTAATCCGTTCAGATGGAGAATTGAAAGAATTTTTGAATTCTCTTGACATATGTGAGAAAATAGATGGAATTGTTTTAACTTATCCTTTTTACTCTCCTCTTTTGGACATAATAGGAGAACAAAAAGATATGGATATAATTTACTCAACAAAACACCTACAAAAAACACTTGAAACAACTTTCAATCATAATGAAATCACATTTGACATAGGCGAGAATAGCTTTTCTGAAAATCCTTTTGGAAATCTTTTAGAAAAAGAAAAAAGAAAACCTGACGAAATGCTTGAAAGATTAAAAAATATCGATTTATCAACTCCAAGCCCACAACATAAGGAAGAAGATAAACCTTCCCAAAGACCTGATGCAAACCACATAAATTCTATAGCTCAAAGTATAATCTCCTCACCTGATTCCTCAACAAAAAGATCGGGCGGAATTTCTTGGGGAAATACTCCTAGTAAAGGAAGTAAAAAAAGTGCAATTGATCTTCTTGCCGACAAAGCTTTAGGTAGAGAAGAACCAACCCCTGAACCTGTTAATTCTGAAGAAAATATTGACCTACATTCAAGTAATTTAGTAATGAAAGATATTACATCCGCAGATTTAACTCCACTTTCTGATGAGCAAGCTAATGAATCAATTCAAAAAGCAATGAATCATGAAACTTTATTTAGTGCAGCAGAAATTTCTGAAAAATATGAAAACATTATCGGCACAAGACTTTTAACACTTCCAAATGTACCTTCCAAAAATTATTTTACTGATAGTTCATCAATGCCACAAAGTCACGACATAGAAAGATTGTTTGTAACAGTTTCAACACCTGAGCAAATAACCTCTCAAAATGCAAAACACATTTTACCTATCTCATACGCACAATCTCACAAAAATAAATACTATCTTATAACAACACTTCAAGATTATTTTAAGATACCTGAAAATAGAGCAAATCACTTCTTTGTAAATCTATCATATATTGAAACTAGCCTTAGACCACAATTTTTAGAAGCACTAAAAGAAAAACTCTCATCATTTTCACTAATAATTCATAAAGAAGATTTAGAACTTTTAGAAAACACAATTGGATTCCTAAGATACGTTGTAATAAAAGATATCACATCAATTGAAGAGTTCGAAAGATATAAAATAAATATTGCTGAAATTGAAAAAAGAGCACTTCTAAAACTTAGCAATAATTAAATTCAATTTAGATATTTTAATTTTGGTTCTGATGCATATTCCTGAGCATCACCTAGCTTTCTTCCTGCATCTTGAAACTCATCAAGATTTCTAGGAATTCCTGATTCAATTAATGTAATTTCAACTAAATCATTTTTAATCAATTCCAAAGTTTCAACTTCAAAATCAATTTCTAAAGTAGCTGATGGCCAAGTTCCTAATTCTAAATCCGGAATATCCTGATATTTATCACAACCTCCAAAAATAGGGTCTTTTTCAACGCAAATAGTTTCTCCAGGTATTGTATAATTATCTTCTGTATAAAACACAAACCCTGTAACTGAATAATTTCCAGGTATCAAATCAACATACAAATCATATAAATTTGAACTATTAAATTGAACAGTTTTAACAAACTCATCCTGAGCCTTATGTTCAAATAATAAAAATCCATTCTCGTTGGCTAATAGGCTTCTTGATAATGCAGTAGATGACTTATCAGGATCTCTTAATAAAACATTAAGTTTCATTTCTTTAGATGATGATAAATACATAGAACCTAAATCTACATCAATTCCTTTTTGTGGATTAATTCCATCAATTTCAATTTTTTTATAACCAAATTTTGAAACAGTCAATGTACTCTCCGGACAATTTGTTGGCAACTTAAATGCAAGTTCAGTTACATTTCTATAAGGTGTTAATTGCTTTACTTCAGTTTCACCAATAAAACAACTAGTAATTCCCTTACAATTAAAGTCTATAAATGCATCTTCAACTCCTGCTGACCTACTAAATAATGTATTAATTGTTCCTTCTCCCTTCTTTACAGGATCTGTAAGATTTAAATAATAATAACCTGAATCTCTTTGAGGCGGATCACAAATTAAAGTATCTAAGGAACTCTCTTCATTTGATGAACTCAAAGAATCAATATCTTGACCTAAATCTAACTGTTCTTTCAAAGGAGTATTATGAGCAATATTTGATTCAATCATAAATGTAAATTCAAAATCAGTATCTGAATCTGTATCAATAATTCTAAATAAAACTGGATTAGTTATTTCATAACTTGCAGCATGTTCCATCAAAGCAATAGGGATAATTCCTGAAACAATTCCCGGAATTAAATTTTCAGGAACATAAAGGATATTCCCCCAACTAGGAGAAATTTTAAGACTTAATGGGTAAATAAAACTATCAAAATAAGGACTTACACTATATCTTGCATATTCCCTATAAATTTTAGGATTTTCTTCATAAGTTGAACCAAACTCTTTTAAGTAAGTTCTCTGACCCGTCTTGTAAATCCCCTCAACAAGTAAACTTCCTTCAAGCTCTTCTGGAACTTCAAAATCACCTAAATAAGTATCTTCAAATCTTATTACTCCAATATTTCCTGAAAAAATTTTACCAATCAAATCCTTAATATCACTAATAAGTCTTGGGACAAAAGAAGGTGAAGATCTAAGTTCTATATCATAAAACGGAGGTAAAAGATCAACACTGTTTGGATCATGATACGGAGTTAAAAGGC